>JAFAXJ010000659.1 GCA_019241095.1 Verrucomicrobiota bacterium
GCGGATGAATTATTGATGAATGACGCTTCTGACGATGGTTATCCCTACAGATTCAAAGCCCATTCTGGGTATTAGTCGCAAAGAACTTATTTTACGTGCCACCACTGGGAGTCTCATTATTAAGACCAGGATTGACTCTCCTCGGAAGAGCCTAGCCCTCAACGAGTAACCAGCGCTCGCCGGGTCGCCTTGGCAAGGGTACAAGTTTTGTTAAGATCCGGGCAATCTCTATTGCTTAGCAGAGTGTTTAAGATTTTTAAGCCCCAAGCTTAACCCTTCCTTCCTCTTACCAACAGGCCCCTTTGGCCAGCCAAAATCTGCGTCTTCATGTTCGATGCTGATTGTCCCATCGTATCCCCCTGAAGACAGCACGCCAAAAAAGTCTGGCCAGGACATTGCACCTCTACCGGGCAGACGATACTGCCAAGGTCTTATAGGATCAGCTGGGTTGCCGGAGATTTCCGTATCCTTTCCGTGCACAAGAAAGATCCAATTTATAAACTCCTCCGCAGCTGACATTGGATCTATGTTTTGCCAGATTAGATGGGATGGATCAAATTCCAGGCCCAGACCGGGTACGAGTTGAAACATTTTCCGCCAGCCTTCGGGAGTCGTAGCGATGTATCGCTTGTTAGGTCCAGGCCAGTTTTCAATGAGAATTCTTACTGTGGGCGCCTCTTGCAAAAGTGCTTGGAAGAAAGTAGCGAGGTTTTGATAATTTTCTTCTTCGCTCAGACTGTCGTCACGTCCGGGGAACAGGACGATGGCCGGAACTCCAGATTCTACCGCGAAAAACGCCAGTTCCCTAGCTTGCTCGCGGAGGCGGTCACGCTGAGTCTGGTTCGAGTCAAGCAAGTTGCCGAACAACGTAATAGCGCATACTTCCAGATCCTGCTGCCTGACGCTTCTTATCGCACTGTGCCAATCGTTTGCCAGGTTTAGATGGCGAATAAAATCTACCTCCAAGGCGTCGAATCCGGCGCTGCCGGCCCAGGCAGCCACTTGGTCCAAAGCTTCGTCGCCCAGAGCTGCGGAGTAGAAAGCGAACTTCATACCTTTGCCTGTTAATGAATTCCGGCTGCAGCCAAGGCGCTATCAAGGGTGCGTTTCGCTTCCTTGACTACGTCGATCACAGGCTCTTTCCAGTATTCTTCACGAAAAATTTCTACCGAGCAAAAACCTTGAAATCCGATTTCCTCTAAGCACTCTAGATACTCGGGAAGCGGCAAAATCCCCCTGCCAACGTGCAGACGATGGCTGTCTCGAAGTTCGGCGCGTGGCTTATCTTCCGAATCGTTAAGGTGTACAAGGAGCAGTTTGTCAGCAGGGATAGACAGAATTTCCTCTTTAGTGATTTCCGATCTGTAATAATGGAATGAATCCATAATAATACCGACATTGTCTCGGCCCGCTCTATTTGCGATATCGAGAGCGGCACGAGGTCCATGCATGACTGTCGTCCGTCCAATAGGTTCGAGGGCAATACAGAGAGGCGCTACTGCGTCAGCGTATTCTCTAGCCCGATCAGCAGCCTTTTCTCTGGCAGTTTCCAGCGTCATTTCTTCAGGAACCATTGCAGCGCAATACGTTAATAGCACTGGAGCATGAAGATTTTTCGAATCATCGGCCCCACGCTTGATTCTGCTGAACGGCAAACCAGTTTCATCGAATGGTGCGAGATCAAAGGGCATTACGGAAGCCACTTTTAACCCAGCTTTTTCGATTATCGCCTCCAGTTCCTCAATGGGCCGATGTTCAACGAAGGTCCGGATATGTGCCTCGTCAATCTCGACGGCCTCAAAACCAACGAGTCCGCAAGCAGCGATAATATCCTCAATCGGTTGGTGCCGACCTGCGGTCACGGAATTGAAACAAGTTCTCATTTATCGGTCATTCCTGCACATGACGTTTGTAGATTTCTTCATTCAGCCAAACGTCTATCGCAGTGTCCTCGCCTGAAGACCGGAAATTCTCGCCGGTATCTAAACATTCGAGGAAGTGGCGGGCTTCTTCGCGATAGTGCCAGACGGATTGGGGCATTGTCACAGGATAATGATAGGTGGCTATTTCTCCCCCTTCGTATACTTCTAACTTTGAATAGGACGGTTTGGAAAACATCGACGCCGGCCAAACATGGACCCAGGCGCCTTCAAAGTAAATCTGGGTGTGCTCGTCCCAAGCGTGAAAACGGGAACTGGCGCTTTCCACAATCGCGCGTACACCGGCAACATCGATAGACACAATGCCAGTCATGCCGTCTGGATCAAGATCCACGTGCGTTATCTTCACTTCTTGTTGGCTTTCAGCTCCCAGCAGAAAGCGGAGGAGGTTAACATTATGAGTATATTGTTGTAGATACCCGATGTAACCTTTTCGTTTAGTTGCGGGAAGCCAGTCTGGTAAAAGCATAGAGTTATCGATTGCTTGGACCGGTTCATCGGTCCGTATCATTTGTGAGTCATCTTGGCCTGCAAGCCAATTGCCGCAAAATCCATGGTTTCTTGCATAGAGAAGGCGTCCTTTGGAACCGCTTTGGCGCCACTCTGTAACGATTTTTCGCACGAGTATGTTAGCCGGGTCAAACCGCTTCATATAACCGATCATCAAACGCGAGTTGCCAGCCTTTGCCGCGGCGAGTATGCGCTGGCTCTGCTTAACCGAAACTGCCATCGGTTTTTCCATAAAAACATGCTTGCCGGCGCGCAAGAGATCAGCCGCTATCTCTCCTTGTTGGGCATAGTCGGCGGAGAGGCCAACAGCCACGATATTTGGATCATTAGCCAATTGACGATGATCACTATAAATTGTCGGCACATTAAATTTCCGAGCAACTCTTTCGGCGAGATCTGGGCGTCTTTCCGCAAGCGCAGCTATTCCACAAAGTTCGGAAAAGTTGGGCAGGTGCACATTCTGCGCCATGAACCCGCAACCGACGTATCCGATGGGGTTGGTTTTTGTTTTGCTTATCATTATCTCAATCTGAGGCAGTGCCGGTTGTCAGTCCGCCAATAAATTTGCTGTTCGTAGGAAACTTTGGCAGTAACGACTGGTGCCTGCAAGGTCCGCCGGAGGGATATGGCGCAGGATCCACGAGGAGGAGATACTCCCATTTCTCGAGCAAGAGGCGGTCCTGGAAAAGCAAGGTTCTGTCGCGGTAGGCTCCTCGTAAACATCAGGGATCTTTCAAGGCGATTTTACCGAAAAGGCATTTTGCCGAACAGAGTCTCTTCCTTTGGGATGTGTCAGAAAATCGCTCTGAAAGACCCCTGACGTTCACCATGAACCTAGCTGGCGCGGCAGAGACTGGCTGTGCAGGCAAGCAAGGCCTCAGTTAACGTCCGAGAGCGTTGCCGTCTGAATGGTCTTGTGTCGGCAAGACCCATGAATCCCGCGGATCAATCGTCAATGTGAGTGGGCAACCGACGCTAAGCGGCGCTTCTTTTATTTGGCGCCGAGGAACCAAAATTTCCAAGGAGAGCGGGTGTTCGACCCACAAACGTATTTTGGATCCTTCGGGGCGCAGGCCGGCAATTTCAGTCCTGAATGTATTAAGAGGAGGTTTGTCGGTTATGTCTCGATCTGTGACTCGAATATCCTCCGCACGAATTGCGACCATGACCGGATCGTGGGCTCGCGCACCCATATTCGTCCCGGTTCGCAGGAAGGTTTCTCCAACTCGCACCACCAGATGATCATTAGAGGATTTTTCGATCTGGCCACTCACGAAGTTCTGAAAACCAACTAGACGAGCTATTTGAATCGTAGCCGGTTCCGTGAACATCTTTTCAGCAGTTCCTTGCTGTGCGATTTTCCCATCCGCAAGAACCGCTACTCGATCTGCGCTGGCAGCGATCTGAGGATCGTGTGAAACGGCTAAAGTGGGGATCTGGAATTCATGAATGAGAGATGCAAGCTCCGTTATGACCGTGTCCCGAATGAGCCGATCCAGGGAAGACGTCGGTTCATCCAGCAGCAAGAGTTTGGGCTGCCGGGCTAAAGCGCGAGCCAAAGCAACTCGTTGCTGCTGACCCCCTGATAAGGTTGCCGGAAATTGATCCGCGAACCCGTCCAATCCGACTCGAGCAAGCTGTTCCAAGGCGAGCTTTTTACGATTTTGCCGGCTTGCTCGTAGAGCAAACGCCACATTTTGCCAGGCACGCAAATGAGGAAAAAGTCCATAGCCTTGGGGAAGATAGCCGACCGATCGGCGTTGGGGCGGCAAATTCCCGAAAGGAATGCATTGGCTATGCTCCAGGCCGGCGATGGCCCGCAGCAGTGTCGTCTTTCCGCTACCACTCGGACCGAGTAAAACGGTAAAACCCTGCACTTCCAGATCAATCGTCAGAACCAGCGGTCGTTTGATCTGACACTGAATTCGCACGTAGCTACAGAACCTTGATCGAACGGCCGCGACGAGAAATGAAACCGAGAAGCAATGGGATGGGCATAGCAACTAAAAAGAAAACCCACAGCAACGGATAAACTGCTCGCAGGCCTACATCCTGCAGGTTTACCCAGAGCTTAACCGGCATACCCTGGGGGTAATAAGCAATGATCAAAACAATACCAAACTCCCCGAGCGCTCTCACCCAGGCAAGGCCAAGCCCTGCAGCTAAGCCGAGGCGGGCGAGGGGAAGCGTAACGCTGATAAAACATTGCCAGGGCGATTTGCCCAAAGTCAGGGCTACTTCCTCCAGTTCTTTCGGCACGGCTTCAAAAGCAGCCCTGGCAGTCACGATATAATAGGGGCAAGATCCGTAAACCTGAGCGAGCACAAAAGCGGCAGGAGTGTTGGAAAGACTTTCGAAGCCGAGCGTTTGACCTATCCAGCCGTAAGGTCCATACAGAGATGCGAGCAAAATTCCCATGGCAAGAGGGGGCGTTAGCAAGGGTGCTAAGACCAGAAATTCCGCAATATTCTTACCGCGAAACTCATGCCGAGCCATCCAAAAGGCAACAGGCGTGCCAAGTAGCATAACAACGAGCATTGCGCACCCTGTAAATGCGAGCGAGTTCATTAAGGCCTGCAGATCTCCCGATACGAGGTGAAACTCATGCCAGTTTGTAGCAGAAATGAGCCCGAAAAAAGGGAGAATCAGAAATGCTAAACCAAGACTACCAATAAGGTAAATGGTTCGCCGTTGCCAGATCATTGCTCCAACGGTTCCCCTTTTGGCGAGTCGTATCCATTATCTCTCATCAAATTTTGGGCAATTGGACTGCGAAGAAACCGAATGAAATCGTTTCCATGTTGCGGCTGTGCGGCGTTGAGCAGAACTGCTGCGTAGAACACCAGAGGTTCTGCTTCGACGTTTTGTGTTTTCCCGTCAGGTCCGGTCAATTCAAATCCAACGGAACTGTATTCCGGATTGCTGAGGTTGATCTGTTCCGGTAGCGAGACGAATGGAAGGTGATGCGATTTGGTTGAGCTGAGATAACCAGAGGAAGCATCGAGTTGTCCGGACTCCAGGCGGGTCAGCAAGGATGGTTCTGCGAATATTTGCTGCGGATTCACGTATTCACCGAGAATGGCTCGGACCAAGTTGGGCTGGTGATAGAATTGCTCAGCGAGCAAAAAGGTGAAAATGATGTTGCGTCCTTGGGGATCCACGGCAGGATCAGTTCGACCAAATCGAAACCCAGGTCGTTTTAGCACATCCCACCAAGACAGCTTTCCCGCTGCGGCATCCGTAAGTTCCCTGGCGAAGCGAGACTTGTCGCTGTATGCAATTACCATCTGCGTACTTGCAATTGGTGTGGCTTCCTTGACAAGCCCGGCAGCGATCAATGAACGCATTGGACCAGGAGTAATTGACACAAAAACGTCGGGTCGAATTTGCTTGCTTTCAATGAGATGTGCTAATCCCCATGCTCCATGTCCGGTTCCTTGAAACTCAATTTGAGCTATTTTGGCAAAGGCTGGACCGAGAAACTGATCCATGACTATACCCATCGAACCCGCGTAAGCGACTTGCAAAAGGGGCAGTGCCGAAAGGTTCTCGTGGAACGCTGACGTGATAATAAGAGTAAAAACGAACGCTAAATATTTTCTTTTCATCGTTCTCTTCTTGCATGCTGCGCGGTCCTGCATCGAAGAGCAAGGCAGCATAGAGCAATTCCTGCCAAGCCAATCCAGAAAGGAAGATTGACCTGATACAAGGCTACCGTAGGCTTAAAAACAAACGATCCAGCACTCGCATGAAACAGATAATTCTAATCGCGGTATTTATATCGACTTTGGGACCTGACCTTACTTTAGCGCAATCTAATATCGATGCTCCAGATGCCTCGGCTTCTCCGCTCTCCGCCGGACCGCTTACTCGTCACTCCTGGATCTGGACCAATTTGAACCTCACCGAGACTCAGCAGAGACAAATCCATGGAATCATGGCGAGTAATAAGTCGAAACTGAAAAGCGCTATGATGAACGTCCTTAAAGCGCAAAAGGCGTTACAAGACGCAATCATCCAAAGCCCAAGCGATGTGAATCAAATCCGGCAATACTCACGAGCATTGGAGAGTGCTAAGACAGAGTTGACGGTTGATCGAGTTAAGGTCCGCGCAGAAATCATGGCACAGGTGCTAACGCCAGAGCAGCAACAGAGGTTTATGCAATTCGAACGCCAGCGTGAAGGTCGACTTCAGCGCCAAATGGATGAATTGCAAAGTTCCTAGGCTTCCAGATTTATTCTCGAAGCGGATTTATTGTCAGTTAGACAGATTAGAACGGCATCAGGAATGTAAGATGAAAACTCGACCATTAGGTAACTCAGGCATCGACGCATCAGTTATTGGATTTGGAGCTTGGGCCATTGGAGGCTGGATGTGGGGTGGAACAAAGAAAAATGATCCGGAAGGCGCAATCAAGGCAGCTATCGACCATGGGATCACCCTGATCGATACGGCTCCGATGTACGGTTATGGGCACTCAGAAGAGCTTGTGGGCAAAGCGTTAGAAGGATGCCGGGACAGGGTAATTCTGGCAACAAAGTGCGGCTTGGTCTGGAACAGGAAGGAAGGCGTGAAGTTTTTTGATGCGAATGAGGAGGGTCGTGCGGAGGAGGATGATCCAAACAAGCGTGAGGTGTATATTAATTTGCGCCCAGAAGTAATCCGTCGCGAGCTGGAGGAGAGCTTGCGAAGACTAAAGACTGATCGGATTGATCTGTACCAAACCCACTACCAGGACACCACAACGCCGATTGAAGATACGATGGCAGAGTTGTTAAGGCTGAAGGATGAAGGAAAAATCCGAGCGATCGGCTGCTCAAACGCAACCGTCGAACAAATGCAACAGTACAGGTCGTCAGGTGAGCTCGATAGCGATCAAGAGGAATACTCGATGTTAGAACGCGAACAGGAAGCGGCGAATTTACCTTTCTGCGCTAAAAACAGGATTGCATTTCTTGCTTACTCTCCGCTGGCTCTCGGCATTCTGACGGGTAAGATCGGACCGGATCATGAGTTTGGACAAGGCGATCTTCGTAAAACGAATCCCTGGTATCAGAAAGCACATCGTCAAAAGATCGACCATTTACTGGATGTACTCCGGGCAGTAGCGGAAGCGAAAGGATTGACGATTTCTCAGGCGGTTATTGCGTGGACTTTAGCACAAACGGGATGTTCACATGCTTTGGTGGGCGCACGCAATGCTGATCAAGCTGCCGCGAATGCAAAGGCTGGTGATATTGAGTTTGGAATTGAAGAAATCCGTGCGATCCGTGAGGCAGTCGATCAGACAAAATTATAAATCATACGAGGCGCGCGTAGAAGCTGAGGGTGAAGTGACGCCCGTATTAGCGCAGTACAGAAACAGCTGAATTGGACAGGGGTTGCAATAGTCGACTTGTGTTCACCCGATTTCCAACGCTTTTCTCAGTTGGTTGCGCCCGCGGGTGTTCCATTAACCAGGTGTTCTGGTTAGGATGGTTCTCTTTCCTGGTTTGCTTTGGAACAAATTTATCCAGAGCCGGAAACGAGGGGTGGCGGCCGGCTGCTGGCCATTTAATGACGCGTTGGGCTAGTGAGGTTTCACCGACCAACGCCTGGATAAAATATCCTCGGCCGCAAATGGTTCGATCAAATTGGGTTAATCTCAACGGCCTCTGGAGCTTTGCGTTGGCCCCTGCAGATTTCGGCCCTCCTAACGAATTCAATGGAGAGATTCTGGTACCCTTCTGTATTGAATCAGCATTGAGCGGCGTAGGGCGAAATATCGGGACTGGTCAGGCTCTTTGGTATTCGCGAAATTTCTCAATTCCGGATCTGAGCAAAAACGAGCGACTGCTTCTTCATTTTGATGCGGTTGATTGGGAGTCAAAGGTTATTGTCAATGGACATACGGTGGGCGAGCACAGAGGTGGTTATGATCCCTTTACGTTCGACATCACTGATTATTTAGTTCGCGCACCTCGGCAGGTGCTCACTGTGAGGGTGATTGATTCAACAGATAGTTATCAACCCCGCGGCAAACAGAGTCTGCGACCGAGTGGCATATTCTATACTGCCACGAGTGGAATTTGGCAGACTGTTTGGTTGGAAACTGTGCCCTCAAACTATATCAGGGCATTGAAAATCAGTCCCGATATCGACAAAGGCTTGGTAACTGTTTCCGTGAGAATGCCTGGCACTGAGCAGGCACAAATTAAAGTTCTAGACGAGGCTGGTCGTGAAATTGCCAGCAGAACCGGACCGGTTAACACGGATGTTGCTATCAAGGTGCCTGACCCTCGTTACTGGTCTCCGGATGATCCTTATCTTTATAGTTTAAAAATCCTGGCAGGCTCCGATCTTGTTACCAGTTACTTTGGAATGCGAAAGATTGAGAGGCGAGCCGACCAAACTGGAGCATATCGTTTTTTTCTGAACAACCAGCCTATTTTCCTTTCTGGACCTTTGGACCAAGGCTTCTGGCCGGATGGTATCTCTACGGCTCCGAATGACGAAGCGTTAAGATTCGACCTGGAAACCAGCAAACGCTTCGGGTTTAACGTCGTGCGAAAGCATGTCAAAGTTGAGCCGGAACGTTGGTACTACTGGGCGGATCGATTGGGATTGTTAGTATGGCAAGATTTTCCTTCTGTTATGGATGTTTTACTGGATCGGGGCGCGGCGGATCTGACTCGTTCCAATGAAGCTAAACAGCAGATCGAGACGGAGATGCAACTGATGGTTGAATGCCATTGGAATCATCCCTGTATTATAATGTGGGTTAGTTTCAATGAGGGATGGGGCCAGTACGATACGGCGAGAGTCGTTGGACTTTTTAAGTCATGGGATTCAAGCCGTCTAATTGATAATGCTAGCGGATGGATTGACCGAAATGTCGGAGATGTGCTTGACCTTCATTCCTATCCGGCGCCATCCAAGTTTCCAAAGAACGCTTCCAGGATTGTGGTACAAGGAGAGTATGGAGGGGGGGGTCTGCTTGTTCCGGGGCACGATTG
>JAFAXJ010000156.1 GCA_019241095.1 Verrucomicrobiota bacterium
CATACCGTTTCGGATAGTGCCTAATAAAACAAGTGAAAGCACGACCCCGAGCACGGTCCCGCGGCCACCACTGATATCAACGCCTCCTAGCACGACGGCGGTAACGACAAACAAAATCATTCCGTCGGCATTATCACCGCGAGCAGATCCGTATTGTCCAATCCACACGAGCGCCGCAAGAGAAGCCATCACACCGGCGAGTGTGTAAGCTTGGATTTTCACTCTTTGTGCTTCGATGCCGGAAAACCAGGCCGCATTCTCATTGTGGCCAATTGAAAAGCAGCGCCGGCCGAAAGTAGTTTCGTGCATGAGAAATCCAATAATTGGCGCGACAAGCGCAAAAAGAACCAGCGAAACGGGGACTATATTACCCAAAATGTGTTCCGACCCGAACCAAAGATAAGAATCATCAAAGTCGGTGTATCCCTTTTCAGTTCCGATGATGAAAGCTAACCCCCGGTATGCCCCCATTGTACCGAGAGTAACCGCCAGCGACGGGAGACGAAGCCAAGCCACCAGAACTCCGTTTAGAACGCCTAATAGGCCGCAAATCACGATAACGACCGGAAAAGCGAGCCAAAGCTGGATATGATAAGCTGAAAATTTAGACAATATAACGGCTCCTACCGCCAAAGTTGAAGCCAAGGAAATGTCGATTTCGCCTAAAACGACGACCACCATCAAACCGAGCGCAAGCAATCCTGGGATAATGAACTGCCGGCTGGAATCTGCAATTTGATCCAAACTTAAATAGTACGGTGAGAGCCGGGCTGAACAGGCCCCGGCCACGAGAGTCATTAGAACAAGCGTCAGCTCCCATTGCGACAATCGCAACCTCGACTCTCGAGTTCGCTTCAAGCGGCGCTCCTCCCAAACCGCCGCCTTTGCAGAGATTTACTGATTCCTACGCCAATCAGCACGTCTACGGCGGCGGCCGCCACAATTGAGCTGCCCTGTACGAACATGCGCCAGAACTCGGGTATACCGAGCAAAACCAGACCATTATCTATGGTGGCGAGAACTAGCGCCCCAAGAGCGGCGCCGATAACAGTGCCGGACCCGCCTGTCACGCTGACACCGCCAATGACCGCTGCGGCCAAAGAAGCCATTTCCCATCCAGAAGCGAGAATGACCGTCACGGTCCCGACACGCGCAGCGTAAAGAAAACCAGCCAGTCCGCATAATAAACCGCTCAGACCAAAAGCGAGCAGAATGATTCTCTGCGTACGCAACCCATAAAATACACTGGCTAAGGCGTTTGACCCGATTGCGTAAATCTGTCTCCCAAGCGGATAGTCTCGGAGGAATATGGCGATTCCCGTTACGATTATAATGCAGAAAATAACCAGAACCGGTATACTGCTAACCCTGAAATCTACCGACTCGAGCATCCATCGTGGCAGTCTGTTCGAAGTCACTTCCTGGCCGTGAGCATAGATAAATGTGAATCCTCGGTAGAGAGACATCGTCGCTAGCGTTGCGATCAACGAAGAGACTTTCCCATACGCCACAAGCAGTCCGTTCATAAGTCCCAGGATCAAACCGATCAGCATGGCCATTAAAACGAGCTCAGGGCCGACGCCAGGATGATGAGCAGCGTAGTCGGCGGTCAGGTATGCTGTAAATCCCATGATCGACCCAACTGAAACGTCAACATTTCGAGTGAGCAGCACGATCGCCTGCGCTGCAGCCACGATAGCCAGAATAGCGGCATTCGATGTGATAACCGTGATATTCTGAAAGGTTAGAAACCTCGAAGTCAGCAAAGAAAAAATGATTGCTATGATCAGAAAAAATCCTAAAACCCCGCTAACTCGAACTCGGAGCGCCAACTCGCTCAAGCTTCGGCTTTGAACAACAAACGGCAACAGAGCGCTTCGTGCTGGCTGGCTCATTCAAGCGAACTTTTTCCCGTGCTGGGTTGCCGCCATCATCACCTTTTCCTGATTAGCTTCAGCTCTAGAAAATTCAGCTACCAATCTGCCTTCCGCAATCACCAGAATACGATCGCTTACTGCTAGTACCTCTGGCAGATCAGAAGAGATAATTAAGACGGCCAGGCCCTGGTCGGCTAGGAGCGCAATGATTTCGTGAACTTGCGCCTTACTTCCAATGTCAATCCCGTGAGTCGGCTCATCAAGTATCAAAGCCCTCGGTTTGGTCGCTAGCCATTTTGCGAATGCCACCTTTTGCCGGTTACCTCCGGAGAGAGACGAAACCAGCTGCTCAATGCTGGTTGCTTTGACCTTATAACTTGCGACTGCATCAGTTGATATTGCGCGTTCAACAGGACGGTTTAATACCCCTAAATGCGCCAAGCGCCCGACAATCGGGAGAGTTATATTTTTGACGATCGATTCTGGCATGATTAGCCCTTGGCCATCGCGATCCTCCGGCAAATATGCGAGCCCCAGCTTAAGCATCTGGCCAGGGCTGCGCGGCACAACTTCGCGACCGTCTAAAAATACTCGACCGCTGCTCGGAGGAGTGATCCCGAACAATGTTTGCGCGATCTCAGATCGACCTGCGCCCACCAAGCCCGCCATTCCGACAATCTCTCCGGCACTGAGGGAGAACGAAATATCTACAAAGGTGCCGGCCTGGCCAAGAGCTTCCACCCGCAGAATGTCCTTCTGACGAATCGATTTCTCGCGCCCCGCAAAGAGAGTATCGATCGGCCTGCCTACCATCAATTGCACCATCGTCGCCCGATTCATCTCCTTTGCGGGCCGGGTAGCGACGTGGCGACCGTCGCGCAAAACGGTAACGTCATCAGCAATGGTTTCCACCTCTTCAAGACGATGCGTGATCAGCAAAATCGATCTCCCTTTATCACGCAAGCTCCGCACGATCTGGAAGAGGCGCTCACTTTCGGCCGGTGTCAGCGCCGAAGTGGGCTCGTCAAGGATCAACAGTTGCAGGTCGCTCGAGAGTGCCCGTGCAATCTCTACAAACTGCAGTTCTGCAAGAGAAA
>JAFAXJ010000480.1 GCA_019241095.1 Verrucomicrobiota bacterium
TAACTAAAGAAGCCCTTCTGTTCAATATTGCATTACCTATCCTTTTCGCCACATGGCGATTAAGGCCGTTGCTGAGAAGCGTGCAGGATACGGGCAATTTCGACAGCTTCTTGCCGGACGCGATAAATAACGACGAACGGCAAGCCGGAGACAAGCATTTCCCGCGTGTGGGGTTTGCGTCCTTTTCGTCCACGGTTCGACATCTCTTGCAGAGAGGCGGGCGCCTTCATAGATAACGTCTGCCACACGGCGGGCCTGCGCCGCGCCGAGATGGTGTGCGTTGTAATCGGATACACGGCAAAAGATCATTCGCAGCAGGCTGCGTCCAGCGAACGGGCATTATGCCGGATAGCGGCTGTCGATGATTTTGCGTATATCGCCGTGTTCGACGAATTCGCCCCTGTCTGCGGCCGCAAAGCCTTTATCGACTTCGAGCCAAAACCACTCATCATAATTCAGGAAGTGTTCGAGCGCCTCTTGCACAAGCGTTCCGCCGCGCGGCCTTGCTCCGTCATGCGCAATAGTTTGTTGGTCGGAGGTCAATGGCACTTCCATGCGAAGGGATTTTAACGCTTTGGCATAGCTGATGTCAAAACCCCCTCGCAATGCACCCATTGCTTTATAGTTCACTCGGGCGCGGTTTTTTTGGCAGCGTTTGCGTTTGCGCCGGAGAACGGCGTTTTCCATCACTCGACTGCGTAAACGCGCTTTTTTGCCGGAATTTAGCCAATCTCAGGCCGCATTGAGCCCATCAAAATCCTATCAAAAGCCCCTTCAATTGCTTGAGCCTTCATTGAACTGCTTTTCGGCTGCGGCCACATCCTGGTCGTTTCCAAAATGGTTCAGCATTTCCAGTGTCGTCTCGGCTATCCGCCGCTCTTCGTCCCAATCCAATAACCGGAAGGCCGATCGGAGCTCTTCCACCTCCGAAGTTTCGGGCTTCTTCTTCAGCCCGATAGCGATCAGCAGCGGCAGCCCGGGGAGTAATGCCGAAATGCCGTTTTTGGCATGCGCATAGGCTATCGTGGATATCGCCAATTCACCTGCCGTGGGCTCATCAGTTGCGATCGAGATATCTGTTGAGCTCCGCAATAGATGCCTTTAGGAAAAAGCTATTGATCTGCTTCATATCATGAAGCGTTCTCGCAATTAGTTCGGCAGACGGCAGTCCCTCCTGAATATGAGAGAACAATTTATCATAGAGCGGCGGCCATTCTTCCTGAAGGCTCTTTCTAACGTCTTCTTGCATCGGAAACTCGAAAGCTTCTATAACTGTGGCTTGGTCTTCCATTCCGCGGACTTGCGCGTCTGCAAGCATAGTCCTAAAGTCGTTCGTAATCTCGCGAATTACCTTTTGTACTTCGTTATCCTTTCTTGGTTTGTTGCGTAGCACGGAGTCAAGCTTCGGCAAATCTCTATCCAGCAATCGCCGGCGAAAAAACCAAGCCAAATTAAAAAGGTGATAAAGGCTTGTTTCTTTCGGATTTTTAGCCGGTTCATAAGGAGTCACTACGGCGGCAGCTGCGAAAGTAAATCTCGCTTCATTTTCTGTCATTTCAGCCCTTTGAAGGCTTAAGCGGTAAACGCGATACTCATTGTCTGCTTCAGGCTCAAACTTTATCCGGACGCCGAGGGACGGATAGGGCACACGCTGAGAATCGTAAGCCTGCCACATCAAAACCGCTAAGGGATAAATCCAAGGCTCAGGTGATTCTAACCCCTTGATAAGATCCCGCCACAGCCAACTCACCGTATTCGGCGGTTTGCCAAATATCGTCTCCCAACCGCCATCGCCTTTCAGATAAGCCTCGGGAGGAATCTTCCCGTCTTTTAGACCCTGGATTTGACCAAGTTTCACGTGAATCACAAACGAAGGGCCGCCAAACAAAAATCGCGGTTTTTCGGTTCCGAGCACCGCCGAAATCATCCGATTTATATTCTGAGCGACGAGATCCGCGCTGTGGTCAAATAATTTCGGCGAAATTTGCCAAGGTTTTTCAACATATATCTGGCGGAATAGCTCCTGTAATTTCTCTTCCGTTGCGGGGACCGAGACAAAGTTTTGCATCGGACCTGGAGGGGTATAATCAGGATGGTGGAGGCAAAACAGGCGGCGGTCCTTCCTGTCTTTCATGGTTGCTCTAAAAAATCCCGTTTCAAACAAGCACCAATCCCATTCGATCTGAGGTCCTTCATACAAAAGAATCAACCAGGAAGCCTCATTCAGGTCGTTCTCGATTTTCTCCCTCCAATCGATACCGGCCGGATACTTCCCCGAGTGATGGACGAGAACTCTTTCACCCCCGAAAGCGGCGAGCCCTCCTGCAATCTGGATGGCTCTTTCGCTGGATTGCAGCTTATGACTGATAAAGATGGTTAGATTTTCCATAAACATCTCCAACCAAAGCAAGGTTCGGCTGCAGGAGAACTTTCAACCGCATGGAGAATGATCCCAGTGAAACCGTTTACGGCCCAACTCTTAAATCTATCCACCAAAATTAAAATTTAAAGATCTATATCTATGAGATTAGCAAACCGGGATCTCTCAGCTTCAGGGACATCAGAACCTGCTTCACTGATTCGTCCGATGGCAGCTTTTTGCTACTGCGATCAACCGCCCTCGACGGCGCATCAGTGCGCATCTCGTCGCGAATCGAATGCGCAATCAGCGACGTCCCGGAATAGTCAAGCAAGATGGACTGGTGAGACTATCAATAAAACACAACGCTTATCCGACTGCCTGCCGATGGAAACTACATCATCCCGCCGGAACCCGGCTAATGGTCCGCTCGGCTTCAGTACATCGGGACACGTTCTAACTTGATCAGGAACTCGTTGAATGCGTGTGGAAGGGGCTTGCTAACATTGAGCATTGGCCTGATTAGCCTGTAACGAGGTTCTCGTAAGAATTCAGCAAGTACAGCGCCGCCGATAAATAGGGCCAGATTTTTGCCGGCACATATCTGTGTTCCGTTACTCAGATGATTAAAGTGATAATTTGTTTCAGTGTCCGACCATAGCTCCGGAGAAAACCGATCCGCCAAGGGCTGGTTCTCGGAATCCCGATGAAGAAAGCTATTTAAGATAATAACCTGGGTGCCTGCGGGAACCTTAACACCTCCAATTTGATCATCAGTGAGCATCAAACGAACGAGCATTGCAGTTGTTGGCCAAAGCCGCATCGCCTCTTGAAGGCATCCTCGAAGATATTTTAAGGAAATGATGTCGGAAGGCGATAGCGCGACGTATCGCGCGAGTTGAATCCTCACGCGCTCTTGCACTCTGGGATGAGCAACGATCAGCGCAAGCGCGCGTAGCGTGTTGGTTGCTAATGTCTCCATCATCGCAAACATCCAGTGAGTCACCTGATTCTCTACGCGGGTCACTGAGCTCGATGGAGCATGACTGCAGCGAGCACTAAGGCTGCCCGGTTCCGGGTTTGTCAGACGAGCCCGAATTGCCCGATAAAACTCATTAAAGTCCTTGGATTTACCCAATAGAAATACGCGATTGCTTTCCCGCATCATTCTTTCCAAGCGCTCAGTTAATTCAGTTTCGGTTTGAGGCGCCTCGCCAAAGATAATCCGCAGTGTGATGCGTTTAAACAATCGGTCGAAATCCTCCCAGACGAGATACCTGCGTTCCTGGTTAAGCAGCCCTTTAATTTCAGCCAGGATAATTTTATGGAAGAAATCCGCGTTCCCGTGCACCTGTGTATCAGAATCCAGAACAGATTCATTAAACCGACGCCGATCTTTCCACTCTTCACCCCGTGATATGGTTAATGCATTAGGCTGAAAATGCGACATTCCCATTCGCTTTAAATCGGGGTCGGCGTATATGAATGGCGAATTATCTAGTACGTGCTTAATCCCATCATAGTCGAAGACAAGCAGCGATCTATTTTTGAAAAGGTAGGTAGAGATGTAACCGGTCTGGTATTTGGCGCGGATGATTTGGCAGAATTTTACCGCCATTGGATCAGGATGAATGAAATCAAAAAGTACGCTCCAGAAGCGACTTCTGGTGAATATACCACGCAAAAAATAGGGTATGATATGAAATAGATTAAACTTAAATGTGTCGTTAAATGAGGCGGTCCGAATCTTTTCCATCGGGCACATTTTGCAGTTTAACTAAACGCGATCACTCTGCTAGGAATGACCACTCAGGTCAGCCGACCACCCGCCAGGGCGCAAAGGCATTATCCACTTCGCGCAGAGCAGGACGAAGTTCAGGGTAATGTCGTAACAGCACGCTTTTCATGCCATTATTTGTGATCCAGTCCAATCCTTCTTGGGTGTAGATTTCCGGACGGAAATCGGTAGTAAAATAGCGGTCGCTCTCAAGGCGCCGCGACGCCATCAGAATAAAGATACGAAATGCAGTATCGCTGAATCCAAATCCAACCGGCAGGTCTTCGGCAAACATGCCGACCATGAGATCGACACGGTTAACATCACCGCCGTAAACCTCCCTGAGTTGTTGGGCCCAAACCCGGTTAGACGTAATTTCCTCGAAAGTTTTTACCGGTTGTTTGTGTATTAAACGGAGAAATTCGTTGTAACGCGGTACGCCCCGTTCGCGGTCGCGGGTGATATCCACGGAGGCCAAGTCCAGGTACAACTGATTGCCAGCCTCGTCCTTAACATATTGGCCGCTTTCATCTTTCATCGGGAGTTGGCGCAGGAAACTGGGATAATTGTGCAGGGTGATAGCTCCTGGATGCGAGATCCCGAACGAGTAAAAGATGTCTCCCATTGTAGTGCCGTCATCCAAAAGGTTTTGCGCCTTTTCAAAAGCGACCTCCGGAAAAAGCAGATCTTTAATCTGGGATCCGTCTGAAACGCGCCAGAATGTTAATCTTTCAGGGATCAGTGGGTGAAGACGGTAAACAGAAACGAATTCTTCTGTCAGCGCGTAAGGCACTCCATAAAGCGCCTTCGGAGAGCCGGGGATGCCGCTAACGAGCTCGCTCGAGCCAATCCGTCCGAATACTTTGTGAATACCCTCTCCCGCTAGCCCCCACCAGTTGGCATTCAAAGCAATCTTGGTCGTGGGATGCGATAGAATCGCGGGCGTCCATTCGACGGTGTGGATCTTCGCCATCAAAGCGGTGTTGATGAGCCTTGCCGTGTCAAAGAGTTGATCTTGCGACCAATACGGGTATGAACGGGACAATTCGTCATAGATAGCATTATGCTCTCTGGAAAAAATAGTGTGTAGGAGAGCTAACCCGATCCACCAGTTTTGAGTGAAACCCGTCCGTGGTATGTGAGTGTTCGGATCAATCGGCAGCAAATGATCCTTGCCCTCAATCTTCAATTTGCCTTGATCCCTGAGCGATGCTGTTGTCTCCGGGTCGTCCCCATAAATTTGCGACGCGTCCCACCAGTGAGACTCTTCATTGATGTATGTTGGAGGACTTCCGGACTCTTCCGGCGTACGCGTCGGATCAGCAGGAGTTCTTGGGATGTGCATTGGAGCGCCGCCAATCCACTTATCTTCGGGCTCCAGCGGTATTTTCAAGTCGTTCTCTCCGAAGGTTGGAGCACGGCGATGAGCAAACCAATCGTGAGTTTGAAACTGGATCCAGGCTGCGGCGAGGAGATTCAAAGATTGTGCCGGCACAAAGCTCTCTCGCGCCAGCAAACGCTGACTCACAACGCGCGGGCTCGGGGTAAGGAGAGAAGACTCTTTTTCCGGAAACGTATTTTCCCTCGGCACATTGCGTCCAAACCGCTGGCCCGCCGCACCCATTTCGGGATGATCTAAATCATTGCACGTGCCGTCAGAGCGGCGTGCATATAAAGACCTTGTATCGCACTTGATTTTCTCAGTGGTTCCCGGAAGCGGAGGTGACGTGTCGTGAAGGTTTTTCTCGCGCAAGACCTCCCGGAAAGAGATGAGATTAAGCGCACCTAACCAGGGCGGCAGTTTGTGCCAGGCAACATATCGGTTTACAACCCCGAAAGCTCCCTCTAGTAAGCGCGAACCGAGCGACCGATGCCCTGTTTCCCCCGGTTGTGCCCGGAGTTGCCGAAAAATCAAAAAAGCAATGCCCGCTGCGAGCAGGTAGAGATACGACTTTCGCGAGTGGCGGTTTCTGCAACGATTCATATTGGACTGTCTGATTTCCGATGAAATGTTCTTGATTCACCTTTCGGTGCATGTCTCTGGCGAACGAGCGCGCGTTGGGCTGCCACCTGATCACCGGTTTGTACTAACATGCCTGAGCTGTTTCAAACAAATTTTCACAATACAGCGCAATCATAGCAACCATTAAAGCCAAACTCCCCCGTTCAGCGGTTGTTATCCTTCCTACAGATCTTTCGTAAGTGACTCGGTACAGCCGCGAAGGGAATGCCCTTCCGCCAAAACGGCAGGGCATGGGCATGCAAATCTTGCTCACCCGATCACTTAGTTCGCTCGCCCGGATTGCAGATGTGTGCCTCGTCCCTGGCAGGTTGCCGCATCCCAGCGTCCCAAAGACGTCAGACCTCCTTTCATCCGGATCGATCCCCTTCCATTAGATCATCGGGGCGGCTGAGTCGCCCGAGAGCAGGCACGGAAGGCCCAAGGGGTTTCAGCAGATTATGGAACAATTCGAAGTACGACATCAAAACGCGTACGGTTTCACCTGGGCGCCATGTCCGGCAGGAGTTGACCGCTGGCAATAGCAGGTAAGATAGCGCCAGCTATTGCTTTGTGTTCTCATGCGCACTACCCCCGTCTGATCTACAATATCGGCCACGAGCTGTGACTCCTCAACGGCAGGCTTGTCTGCGCGGCTATACGAAAGACATGGAATGGCATGCAAGAAAGTCTCTTCAACCCAACTGATAGATCCTACTGAGCTTTCGGTGATTTGATACGCCGATTTCTTCTCTGCTCTTCGTCGGCTTCCGACAGGCGCGAATGATGGTCCCGGTTCAGAGGCGCATAATGCGAAAGGGTACGGCTGAACGACACCAATTTGCTTGCAATTTAATATGATGCCAGCCAATCGTATTCACCAGTGTTTTCCGATAAAACCATAGAAATCTTCAGCCTGAAGCGATTATGAAAAAAGAGCAGGCGGCCGGGACCATCTCGGCGTCGCCAAGCAAGGACTCGCTCTATCCATGTGTTGAGAAGGGGATATGGACGCCAATACCAAAAGCACCTCCGCCAGGTGATCTCCGGCTCAACCTCAAGTCTGTCGACGAAGAGCAAAGCAAAAGGATCAAAGCGACGAATCGGCTTACCTTCCACGCCGTTGGTTGTTCAGGCTGTTACGAGCAATACCCAAATGGTCCTCAACCTGGCCCCCTCGTAGCTAATGCAATGGGAACGCAGGCGGCTACCCCAACTTGCTACGGGGGCGACCCCTCAGCGGAACCGGCCTCTTTTCTCTTTCATTTAGGTGACATCGTTTACAAGCAGGGCGCGGAGAACGACGCGGCGACTGCCTCCAACGATGACGGCAAAGATCAGGGGGCCTTGTACACGACTCAATTCTACAATCAATACGATTCGTACGAACCCGAAGTTTTCGCCATTGCAGGAAATCACGACTGCAAATTCTCGAAACATTCCGAGCGGTCCGGCATCGATCATTTTCTCATAAATTTTTGCGATTCCAGCCGGCGAAGTTTCGCAGATAAACGAGGTGCAAGCAAGCGGCAGACGATGATTCAGCCGTACCCGTATTGGACGCTTGAGACTCCAGCGGCTTATATCGTCGGTCTTCACACAAACGATGTGAATGGAGGGCTGCTCGATGACCCTGAAGAAAACGAAGAGCCGCAGTATGCCTGGTTCGTTGAAACCCTGGAAAGTATTAAAAAGGCTGAGGATGGAAAGGCGCTGATGCTTGCGCTCCATTATCCTCCTTACTCCGGCGCGACTAACTTCAGCCAGAGAGGGGACCCGAATCTGGGCCCTACCCCGCGGCGCAATCCTGGCGCGGGATTATTACAGCCTCTAGCCGTGATTCTTCAGCACGCTTTTCAACAGGCAGGGATTTACCCTGATCTGGTTATCTCGGCACATGCACACCTGTATCAGCGAATAACATACACCTACACAGGCGGCCATCAGATCCCCTATTTGATCGCGGGATCGGGAGGACACTGGCCCGTCGAGAAGATGGGAGAAACCTGCAATAAGTCGCTTGAAGTCAGCCCAACGCCGCCCTTCCCTGTCATCCTGCCTCGCGGCGTCCTTTTGCCAGCGGGCGATTCGGGCATTGTCAATAATTTTAATGATACGCAATTTGGTTATGTGCGAATCACAGTTGATCTGGGAAATGCTGCAATAGCGGGCGAATTTTTCACGATAGACGTCACGGCGGACGCGCAGCCCCGGTTGTCCGACTCTTTCCATCTTGATTTAAGCTCACATCAGCTGCGCTAATATGTGCCAAGCGCTTCGGCTAAGTCGGGTTCTTAGGTCCGTGGTCAGAGGATTTTCATTTAAATCTGCATACATATCGAGTACTGAAATGTGCTTGGTCCTGTCTGTTCCGCGCACCAGCTTTCACCTTCCAAATTCAGTTAATCACCCCAAAAGAGAATGAGCATCGAACTAAAAGTCTACGATAACGGTGACCATACTTGTCTTGTATGGCTCCCGGAAGACTCCAGACCAATCTCGAACTGCCGCGGGTTTTCCATTCGCCGATTGTTAAATGGAAAAGAGGATTACCTTCACGGCTTCATTGGTTTCACCGATACCGACAAGCTTGATCCTGCTGCTCCGTGGAAATTCCCTCTGCAGCGTTATATGTGGTGGGACTATCTGGTGAAACCTGGTGACGAAGTCCAATATTCCGTAGTACCGGTCATTGGGCCCGACAAGGATCATCTGTCTTTGGATCCTAGCGGCGCCAGCCCGCTCACGCCGGAAATGCCGATCACCGGCCAACGCACACCGCACGTTGCCGCCTACTTCAACAAGGGTATCATCGCTGCACAGTGGGTATCGCGCGCACTCGCAGCTGAGCCAAAAGACAGCAAAATCAAAGAGCTCGTCGCAAAACCGGGCGACGCGCTGCGTAATGGATTGAGCGGTTTGTTGCGTCCCAGTATCCTTTCGCTCCTGGCCGATGCGAAGAAGAACAACAACAAAGTCTTCGCGGCCCTCTATGAACTGAATGACGAGGAACTTATTGAGGGTCTAACGGCCTTCGGCAAGGATTGCAACCTGATCCTTGCTAATGGCGCCTTCAAGAAAAACACCCCGCCCGCGAACGACGAGAACCATGCGGTGCGCGCCCAGCTTAAGACGCAAATCAATGTTTTCGACCGCATCGTTAAGCTTGGTCACTTTGGCCACAATAAATTCGTGGTTTTCTGTGACGCGAACGGGACAGCCGAGCGGGTTCTAACCGGTAGCACAAATTGGACATCATCAGGGCTGTGCACTCAAGCAAACAACGGCCTGATCGTTGACGATCCCGGTGTCGCAGCGGATTATTTGGCGGCCTGGCAACGCATCAAAGCAGCCGGTAACGATTACCCGGACGATTTGGTGAACGGCAATTCCAGCGCCAAAACACATCAAGTCGACGGCTGCGCGGTAACGCCCTGGTTTGTTAAGACCTCAGCCGCACAGGACCTCGAATTTGCCCGCAGACTTATCAATTCAGCCAAGGAAGGAATCTTATTCCTGTTTTTCAATCCGGGAACCTTTCAAGAAGACCCGATGCGCTGGACCCTTCTCCAGAATATTCTCGAACGCCATAACCAGAGTGGTACCGCCTTCAACTCTGACCTGTATTTCTGTGGCGTCGTGAACCAGGAAATTGCTGAACTCACTGGCGGGAATGGACCGCACAAAGGGAAGAAATCTGGGTCATTAGATCCGACCGTCGCGCCGGAACCGGTGACCCTATACAAGAACGGCATTGAGCCGCCTCAACGCCTTAGCCACGAGGTCTTAGTGCCCCGCAACATCAAAGACCAATTCCATGCGTGGGAGAAGGAACTCCTTGGCGCAAGCATGGTCAATATTCACAGTAAAGTGATCGTCCTCGATCCGTTCGGTGAAAAGCCCGTAGTGATGACCGGCTCGCATAACCTTGGTTTCAAAGCGTCCAATGCAAACGACGATAATCTTATCATTGTCGAAGGCAACGCTCCGCTAGCCGCCGCGTACGCCATCAATATCATCGCGATTTTCCAGACCTATCGTTGGAATAGCTACGTTGAAGCCCATCGCGCAGACTCGAACGTCTGGCACGGTTTGGTCGACAACGACCAATGGCAGAGTGGCCATCTGACCGGAGACGGTCTCAAAGAAATCAATTTCTGGCTCGGCGCAAGATCCGATCTCATTTCCGAAGAGTCAAAAAGCACGGCTTCGGGAGCGGCGGCGTTACCTGCACCAGACATTCCAGCTCGCCGGGCGATTCATGCGGTTTCAGCACATTCTAGACAACGAAAAAAGAGGCACGTTACAACCTGATGCAAATGATCGCAGAATGTTGACCAGAGGATGTGATGCACAAGCCTGGAAAACTCTTGGGTGTCAGTTGCTAGATGGTTCGAACAGATTGATCGATTCTTCCCGTCCCAGATGGACACGTCTCTCGGGGATCTTGGACCTGACCCAAAAACGGTCACCTCGAAGTTGCGGCCATACCATTCACCCTGGCGATCATCGGTCCCTCCTAAGATCTAGTCAGTTCGCTTTTGCGAGCTGATGACTCTGAGTTTTCATCTCCCATTCTCAGAGGCGTAGATATAATCAATCGTCATCTCAGCTGGTTGAGGAGTTTCAATGCAGGCTATCGAACGCACTTTAATTCGTTGATCCCATTCCATGCCACGGAGGGAATCTCGGACCCGCGGGTCAATAGTCTTTCCTCTTCCGCGAGCTTATCACATACAATTTCTCGATCCAAATCAGGAGGCTGCCAGGGCAGATTTTCCAATACCGTCCGAGTGAAATTCGCCATGGGCTGCACTTTCGTCCAACTCTTTGAGCGCGCTGTTCATCATTAATCCGTTGTTAGCACCGCACGCTCTTCGAATCCTGCTTGGACCGCCAGGGTCAAAAGTTCGCCGCTGGCATCGGTTAGCTCTCTTGCGGATCCTTCCCAGACTATCGCCACAATACGTCGAAGTGGGTTACGGTCCGGAGTTGCACGGGCAAGCGTCTCGGCTTCTCTGATAATGGCATGGTTGGCAGCTGCGTATGCTGCATCGTCATCAGCATCTTCATCTGCAAGAATCACCAAGTCACCGTATGCCTCCGTAGCGGCAACCAACCGGTCGTATAAAGCACCCCAGTCTCCAGGACGATCGATAACCGACGTCTCGCGAAACCGTTTCGGTGAAAACGGTAATACAATACGCTTGCGAAGACCGAGTCGTTCAGCTTCCTCTAGCGCAAGTAGATCAGCACCACAAGCAGCCGAGCAAACTAGAGCTTCGGTGTGCTCTTCAGCAAATAAAGCTGCAATCCGGCTTCTGACGAGAGGCACGTTACCGAGCGGAAACCGGGACGGGCTTGTGTCTGACGCATCAACTCTTCGGCCTGCCAAGGCAATGACTGCGCCATACGACTCCTGGTTTAGTTCAGTGCTTTTTTCTACCACATCATTTCTCCGGGTACTACTACCAAGGCATTCCGAAGCCCCAAAATTCAACATGCGCCGGGCTATGTACCAGGCGCCGTCTGCTGATCCGGCTGTGCGGATGGGGGTGAAATTGGTTTGATTTCGCCGATCAACTGGCCCCACTGGGCTTGTTCATCGCTCAGGATTCGCTCAATCTGCAGAACATGCGCCCCTACTGCATCCGCAAATGCCGCATCTTCCATAGGCGGTTTCAATTCAGGTGAATCGGCGCGGGCACGAAGTAAAGCGTTAGCGGCATCGCCATAGACCTTGGCTTGGCGTTCGAATGCGTAGAGGCCGTTGTATGCCGAGAGAGCCGTGGAAAAAGCTGGGAACGCCACGGATAATATTAACCAGAGCGTATGAAGGCCCCAGACATCAGCCGATGCAAAAGCCGCTGCTCCTGCGGTCAATATCATGAAACCAGCTGTCAACCATATCACCTCGTCATGGGCAGCTTCGAATTCCTTTTGTCGACTTTCGTAGAAGCTCCGCTGATGTTCAAAACGGTGCTTCCGATAAAGTGCCAGGTACTGATAGACACGCTCAGCCATTTCTTATTTCTCCGCTTTTGATCTCGGCCACACGACGAATCAGATTCGGCACTCGCGCCTTTCTATCCGCATAAACCCCGACGCTACCTAGAAAAAGAAAATATTCTGAGCGCAGCTTTTCTGCTTTCAGGCGCCAGGTAAAGTATCGTTGTTGACCACCGACAGTCCGTGCGCGCAAAGCCAAAGCGGACAGCGCCGCGGCGAGCACCGCTTCCGTGATCCCAGCCCAAGTCGCAGCGGCATGCGGTACGCTGACATGGAGCACGCCAAGAACGGCTGCCAGAGCACCGCCCGAAATCAGTACAAGCTGATCACGCCGGAACTCATTTTGGTACTGAAGCGCATAGGCGTTCAGCTCGCGAAAATGCGGAAGCAACTCATCTCCTAAGGTTTTCAGATCCCCGGTCAGAGCCGGGTGTTGCGCCTGCGCGTCCGGTGGCACTATATCTTCGTCGGGCATCGGCGACCATACCAGCCGGGGCAATCGTTTAAACAAAACCATATTATGCTCCTGGCATGCTCTTAGAACGAGAATTCAGCGCGCTTTAAGGGGAGAATTTGTGAGCAATGCCCGAAGATTGTTCAATTGCTCTTGCGCGGTGTCTATCATCCACTTAGAGGGTGCTGGATCGAGTGCTACAGCTTGGTCCTGGTAGATCTTCGATTTTTGCTCGTCTTCTAATCCGGTCCAGGCTTCAGCGAGAGTAGCAAGAACCCAATACTTCGCGTCGTGGTCCAGCCGTCTTGCGCTATTTTCGTCTTTGTCTAACAAATCCTCGCAGATCCTTACGACTCGGCGTCGCGTCCGTTGTGCTAGCATTATGTCTGTTAAGGCATCCGCTTCACCTGAAATCGACGCTCGCACATTATAGAGATGAGCGAGATTAATTCCGCTATAATGATCATTCTTAAGATAAAAGGCTTTCTCACTAGCCCAGATCGCCGTTTCCAAGGAGGATCGGTCTCCTGTGAGCTTCCAGAGCCTTTTGTGGATGGATTG
>JAFAXJ010000573.1 GCA_019241095.1 Verrucomicrobiota bacterium
TAAATCATCTGGACTGCGGCAATTCGGGGACTCTGATGCGTTTGATGTGTGGAATTATGGCATCTCGGCCGTTTGAGACTACGCTCGTCGGCGACGCCTCACTTTCGTGCCGGCCGATGCGGCGAGTAGTTGAGCCACTTGCAAGAATGGGTGCGAATCTCCGACTCGCGGAACCAAAAGGCACCCCACCGATAGTCGTGCGAGGCGGGAAACTCAGACCGGTAGAGTACAAATTACCTGTCGCAAGCGCCCAGGTGAAGAGTGCTATCTTGTTTGCCGCTCTGCGCACACCAGGTCAGACGACCGTGGTAGAACCTCTTGAGACTCGTGATCACACTGAAAGGATGATGTCTCATTATTCCATTGAGCTTCAGAAACGGCCTGCCGGAGCTGGCTTTGCTATATCGCTATCCGGAGAGCAATTTCCTGCAGTTCGTGATTTCATTGTTCCAGGCGATATCTCCAGCGCGGCTTTTTGGCTGGTCGCTGCTGCTGCGCAGGAAAACTCCAGACTTGTCGTTCGTAACGTCGGTCTCAACCGCACCCGGAAGGGAGTGCTTTCAGTCCTAAAGAGGATGGGTGCCCAAATTAAGGAGAAGATCTGGGAATTCGATGAACCACGAGGAGAAATTGAACTATTCGGAGCGCAACTGCATGGTACTGAAATCGGGGGTCAAGAGATTCCGAACATAATCGATGAGATCCCGATTCTGGCAGTCGCCGGAGCTCTAGCTCAGGGTAAGACGATTATCCGCGACGCTCACGAATTGAGGGTCAAAGAGACTGATCGCTTGGCTGCTGTCACAAAGAACCTTTCAGCGATGGGTGTGAAAGTTGCGGAATTTGACGACGGCTTAGAGATTCAGGGCGGCCAATCTCTAATGGGTGCGCATATTGACAGTTTTGGCGACCATCGAATCGCGATGGCTTTTGCAATTGCGGGCATGTTTGCGACTGGCGAAACTGTTATTTCCGGAGCCGAATGTATTGCTACCTCTTACCCCGGCTTCGAAGTACAACTCAAAAGGCTTCTTTTACCGAACAGGGAGAGGCTGAACCGGTGATCAATAATCAGCGGTGAAGCTTTGAGTACTGGTACCGAATTTTTGATTGTCGCAATAGATGGACCCGCCGCTTCCGGCAAGAGCAGTGTGGCTCGCAATTTGGCTCAACGCTTAGATTTTGCTTATATAAATAGCGGCGCTCTTTATCGGGCGATCGCATGGCTGGCAGCCATGCACCACATCCCTCCCGATGACATAGCCGCAATCATGTCCAGGCTGGACCAGACATCCTTTGAGTTTGGAATCAGGAACAAAGAGCTATTCATACTGATGGATGGGACGAACCCGGGTACGCATTTGCGCGAGCATATCGTGAATCGGACCGTGTCTATCGTCGCGTCGGCGGCTGAGATCAGGGCTTTTCTCCTTATCCAGCTTCGGGCTTTTGTCAGATATGACAACCTGGTCATGGAGGGGAGAGATATTGGTTCCAGCGTATTCCCATATACCCCTTTCAAGTTTTATATTGATGCGTCACCTCACATCCGCGCTCAGCGGCGAGAAGCTCAAGGATTTCAGGATGACCTTCGATACCGTGATTTGGTCGATTCATCCCGCCAAAGTTCTCCGCTCGCTCTGGTCGAAGACGCCTACAGGATCGACAGTTCCACTCTGTCAATCGACGCTGTCGTTGACCGGATCTTCGAGGGGTTGAAGGCTCAAAATTTTCCGCTCGCTTATCTTCAAAGATGAAACCCATTTATAGGGTCGGCCACACTTTATGCAATTTAGTTGGTAAGCTCGCATTTAGTTTCGAAGTAATCGGGCGTGATAAGATCATTGAGGAAGGTCCTGCAATCCTCGCGGCGAACCATCAAAGTTATCTGGATCCGCCCATGGTAGGAATGGCGTGTCGCCGGGAAATTTACTATCTGGCGCGAAAAAGCCTTTTTCGAAACAGGTACTTCGGTTGGATTCTTCGGAACGTGAATTCGCTTCCCGTCGATCTATCGCGAGGTGATCTATCAGCGATTCGAACAATCATCAAACTACTGAAGGAAGGTCATCGGGCGGCGATTTTTCCTGAGGGAACTAGAAGTCTAACAGGCAGAATTCAGAGCGCTAGACCGGGAATCGGTATGGTGGTGGCCAAAACGCTAGTTCCGGTCGTGCCGATACGACTGTTCGGGACTTACCAGGCTTGGCCAAAGGGCGGAAAGATTAGACCGCATCGTGTGATTCTCGTGGTCGGGGATCCTCTCTTTTTTCGTCAAGAGGATTTCCCTTCTCAAACCCGTGAGGTTTATCAATCGATCGCTGACCGAATCCTTAGTTCGATCACGGCTCTTAAGAACCCTAAGCGATAGGTTCAGCTGCCGTGGCTTTTTCGCCTCTGAATTGTGATTCTTTTGATCCTGGCGTCGTCGCTCGGGCTGAAGCTCATCACATCGGGATCATCTTTCAACTCGGTATGAACAATCCTTCGATCATAAGAGTTCATGGGATCCAGCTTGACCGGGCGCCCAGACATTCGCACCGTGTCAGCAATTTGGCGAACCCGGTGTCGAAGGCTATCATCACGCATTGCGCGCCAATGAGAAACGTCAACCTGAACTCGGGGCGCATTCCGGTCACGGGCTTGGAGGATACGGTTCAGTAAAAATTGCAGATCCTCTAAAGTCTCTCCTTCATGCCCGATCAACAGATCGCCTTCGGCTGAGAAGATCTGTAATTGTCGTCCGTTTTCGATTTCAATCTCCTGAATCTCAGCTACGAAGCCGAGATGACCAAGCATTGTGTCGAGTATCTCCTTCGCGTCCATCGTTTTTACGGCATAGCTCGTTCCAGAGCCGAGACCCTCAATTTTTAACGATAACTTTTCTTTTTGGCAACAACAGGCGTAGGTCGAACCTTTTTCAATGGGGCGTCCATCTGGTTCCGGGTGAGATAGATTTGCACGATGATAAAAAGGTTTTGGACTGTCCAGTAAAGGGACAGGGCTGATGCGTAGTTGTAACAGATAAGCAGGAAGATTATCGGCATGAAAAGGAATAGCCGCTGCTGAGCCGGATCCCCAGTCTTAGGGGTGATGCTCATCTGCCAGACCTGTGTTCCGGCCATAACGAGAGGAAGAATGTTTATCGGAATCGATCCAAGGTGAAAAACCGTGTCCGGCTGAGAGAGATCACGCACCCAAAGAAAGGAGCTATTACGCAACTCGATCGCCTTGTCCAGCATCCCGTAAAATCCAAAAAATATCGGGATCTGGATGAGCATTGGCAGACAGCCTCCAACCGGATTGATGCCGTACTCTTTGTACAGCTTCATCATTTCCTGATTCATTCGCTGCGGATCATCTTTGTACTTCTCACGCAGTTCGTTGACGATAGGAGATAATTTTGCCATCCGGCGCATTGATTTCGTGGCCGAATTCTGCAGCGGCCATAGAAGCGCGCGTATCAGAATCGTCATGATGATGATCGCCAAAGCATAGCTATGTACCCAGGAGTGAAGCGTATTGAGCACGGTCAAAAGCAACACACTGATCCATTTGGTCCATGGCGTGAAACCCATGACTTCGGTTTGATCGTTTGAAATTTTCGCCAAACGACTGTATTCCTTAGGACCTGCATAGATATCGAAGTCGAAGGTCTTCGATTGCCCCGGAGCCAAGTCAAAGCGAGGCAGAAGCAACGCGCCATAAATCCCACGCAACGCCGGGAGGCTATCGGTCGCTGGAACCTGCAACCGTCTGGCCCAGACACGTTCACCGGTAGTATCGGTTGGAACCAGGATGGTAGCAAAATACTGGTTCGTCACGCCTGCCCAGACGATGCGATCGGGGGCCTGACCGGTGGGCGGAGCGTAATAAAACTCGTTAGCTGGTCTTGTTTGAATGGCCCAGAACAGAACTGCTGGATCGAACCAGTTTACGTCAATAGTGGTGGCTTTCCCATCTCGATACCAGTCGAACTGAGTTGCAATTGTTCTATCGCTCCGGTGGATTGGCTCAGCGGCGCCGGTGCTGACAAAGAATCCAGGGGCCTGAAATTGATTTGGACCAGAGTTGCGAAACGTGACAGAAAATTTGACTTGGTAGTCATCTTTCAGACCTGCCTTCTCAGCAACGGAGAACGTTTTCGTGATCTCCATTTGATCGTTCCACCGGCGGGACATGGTGGCTGTCCCGGCATTCTGATCTAAACTTAAATCGTATCCGGAGTCATCCCAGTTTTTCGGATCGACTGTGATTGCTCCGATGCCGGGCGCTAGCGGGGTGTTAAGTTGAACTTTTTGGCCGTGCTCCGCTGCATGATTCAATAGATCGACTTTGGATAAGCCCCCACGGTTGCTTGAGATCGTCAGCAAAGCGACATTGCTCTTCAAAGTCTCGAGCTTTTCCGGCAACGCGGGAGTGGTTCGCTGTTGTTCCGCCTCGACCGGAGAAGCAATGCTCACCGCCGGAGAGGGCGATTGTTGGACAGTGGGTATTGTTTGAGCGGTTAGGGCTCGCTGTTGCTGATATCTAGCTCGCGCCGCGGTTGCCTGCTCTTGCTGCCAAAAGATGGAGCCGATCAATCCGATCGTCGCGAGTGTGATTATGATCCAAGCTGTGCGATCCATTTGTCCTTTATGTAACGTGATGTCGTGGCGATGGTTTGACCGGAACTGGATCAAAGCCGGAACCACTCCAGGGATGACATCGGCAAATTCTTTTGATCCCGATCCAAGAACCTAAGAGCGTCCCGTGTACTTCGACAGCCTGGACAAAATATTCTGAGCAGGTCGGCTCATAGCGGCAACCGGTTCCCGGGCCGCCTGTTAACATCGTGAGAAAAGGCGACGCTGTTGCTTTATAAAGCTTCAGTAATATCCTGAGTATCGGAATCATTGGGAATCGGAGCTAAAATAGAAGCACGCTCGGCTAGTCGCAACCACTCTCGTTCCAACTCCAAGGAAGAGGCTTCGACCGAAGAAGCTCGAAATATCGTAATTAGCCAGAAACCTCCAAGAATTCTGTGCTGATTAAGACGAAAAACCTCTCGTATTTTCCTTCGCAACTTGCTTCGAACTGCTGCTGAGCCTATTCGCCTGGTCGTGATGATTCCGATCCGAGTGGGTCCCGCTTCGGCCAGAATCGCCAGTACTAAATATTTTCCAGTCCAGGATTTTCCTGCCGTTCTGACCGCCTTGAATTCTGAAGCGAGATGGAGCCGGCGCGACCGCGGGAATTTCAATCGTATCCGCATAGCACCATCAGAGATCCTTGCTGCCTTAAGCTTGAGTGTGACGCGCGAATGGCAACTCCACGCCCACAGGAATTAACCGCTTACGCCCACGCTGCCGCCGCCTGGCTAGAATCGCTCTGCCACCCTTAGATTTCATCCGTGCGCGGAATCCGAACTGACGTTTTCGGGTTCGTTTAGAAGGTTGATAGGTTCTTTTCATGTAGAAAATCCAAGGCGTGAGAGCGGGAAAGGTGAATCAGCCACACATGATTGTCAACCGACGTTGCGCCCACGCCCTTTATGGTCCAGCATTCGGCTGGTTCGGAATCATGATAATGGCGGACGACGCAATCGAAAGGCTAAAACTAGGCGGAACACAGATCATCAGTGAGGCTGAACTACGCAAAAAGCTTCTTGAAGACCGCCCTTTACGAATCAAGCTGGGAGTAGACCCGACCGCACCGGATCTCCATCTTGGACATTCGGTGAACCTGTCTAAACTCCGTGAATTTCAAGATCTTGGACACCAAGCGGTGCTGCTCATTGGCGACTTCACTGCTATGGTTGGTGACCCAAGCGGTCGTTCTTCCACCCGTCCTATCCTCACGTATGATGAAGTGATGGCGAATGCCGAGACGTACAAGAGGCAGGCCTTCAAAATCCTCGACCGTGATCGAACAGAAATAATGTTCAATGGCAGCTGGTTTTCCAAGATGACCTTCATGGAAATCATTAAGCTCGACAGCCGGATTACATTGCAACAGGCGCTGCAACGCGAAGACTTTCGCGAGCGAATGGAAAGGAGCCAACCTGTGTTTCTGCACGAACTCCAATATCCGATCATGCAGGGCTGGGATTCAGTAATGATACGGGCCGATGTTGAACTAGGTGGCACAGACCAGCTGTTTAACATCATGGTAGGGCGTGACCTGCAAAAAGCAGAAGGACAAGCCCAGCAGGTCGTTTGTTTGCAACCTATTCTCGAGGGTTTAGATGGCGTGCATAAGATGAGCAAGAGTTTGGGTAATTATGTCGGCTTGACCGAGACGCCGAACGACATGTTCGGCAAACTGATGAGCATCTCGGACAGTTTGATGGAACGCTACTACGAGGTTTTGCTGTGCTCAGAAAAACCCGACACCCACCCGATGGAGGCAAAAAAACAGCTAGCTTTTTATATCGTACAACGATTTCACGGTAAAGCTGGTGCGGAGATGGCTTTGAAGAATTTCAGCGCTCGCTTTGGTACTCGAGATTTGGAAGCCGTGGAATTGCCCGAAGTGCGTGTAGCAGAGTTGGGGGAAGAGATTGTCTCAGCGGTTGTAACGGCTTATTCGCAAGGTTTTCATATTGCGAAGTCTCGCAGCGAAGCTCGGCGCTTGGTTGAGCAGGGAAGTGTTCAATGGCGAGGTGAAAAAGTCATTGATCCGAAATCGAGAATCAGATTTGCTCCAGGCGAAATCCTGAAATTGGATAAAACGCGGGCGGTTCGGCTAATTTGACTTGATTTAAAAGAGTTAATTGGTGCGTGGCGAGGAATAACCTGCGAGCTGACCACGCAACGGGAGGTCGCCATTGGGATGCGACCTCACCCTGAAGCTTGTCGATCAATTTTCAGGACTCTGATTTAGCATGTTCTTGATGCTTTTCGGCTTTCGCAACCTTAACCAATTGTTCCACGTTTTTCGAATCGTGCCTATTTTCGAAAGGTAGGTTTGGTTCAGCTGGTTCTGTTTTGGTATTTGAGCAAGCACTCCCTGTACCGAAAAATCCTCCGTGTCGAGGACGGTATAAGCAATGCCAATAGCAGCATGATGGTGCGCATCGCTGGAAGCGGTCATTGGTAGCCCGCGTCTCCTTGCATATTCAAGCGCGAGTCGATTGTAGCGCTTAAGCGTGCTTGCCGCATTGAACACTTCGATCGCATCGATGGGCAACGTGTTTAGAACGTTTTGGCGAATACCGGCGCGAAATAGGTCGAACGGGTGTGGAGGGATAGCTAAGCCACCTTGTTCCTGCACTAGATGACACACTTCCAGCGCAGGCCGACCCTTGAGATTTGGTAATACAGGACCGAGGCACAAAAGGTGACCTTCCGCGGTGGTTATTTCAACCCCGGGGATGATCAAAAACTGTTCCACTGGTTGCCCGTCCGCCCGCATATAGCCTTTGTCCAGCATATATTTTACTGCATCAAAGGTGTTGTGATCCGTTATGGCGAAACCGTTCAGACCCCTGCGTTTGGCCGCTTGGATCAACTGCTCTGGACTGCTAACTCCATCGCCTGAGAAAAAGGAATGGCAGTGCAGATCAAACTTCAGGGACATCAATGGTAAAAATGATATGGGATAAAAAGTTAGCCAACAAAATTCGAGCCTCTCTTCAAAGTAGTGTTAGAGTCGAAATGACTCAGCCGTGGGGGCGCAGAGTGCAGAATTTCGAAGGCCAGAGCACGTAGGTAGCGCTGGTCCGGTTTGTGTGGCCGCAGGAAATTCCTTCTATTGTCTGCGCAGTGCTCCAAGTCACTGATGTATCGCTAGAACCCGGTGAAGCGATTTTGAGCGTGTATACGGGCGATAACTTACGTTGGAGTGACGAATCCGTCGTTTCCGGCAAAGGGGCCCATCAACAGCCAAATCTCTCCATCCAGCCATTCGATCGAGGGCTGGTAACCAGTGTCGTGGTCACCAGAGCACCTCAGTGTCGATGGCCATCTGGAAGGGCGTGAAAAACCCTAGATGACGCGGGAAAGGTGCAACACATATGCGAGCGCTAAGCTTCTAATCTAAGCTTGTGCTGAAACTGGTCGGTGTCGCGACCGAACTTTGCCCTGCCCTTCTTTCGGAATTATTCCTAGTTCCCGTGCAGTAAGTCCAGGGCTTCTCCTCTTTCGATATCAAGAGTTTCCTTCTCCGCAGGTACGTCTGGAACCCCTTTCGGCAATTCGGTCAAATCCTGCTTTTGGGCAATGGGGTCCTAGGCATGAAGCAAAGGTTCGGCAGCTAAGGACCGAATTCATCCGCTTATGCTCAACTGTAGGTCGTGAACGAGGGGAGGGTAGAGTAGAGGATTGAAGTGGCGGTCGCGATTTAGAGAAGACGTGATAGATCAAATTGGAGCGGGCATCGCGCCCGCATCGCTACGGATAGTCTCAGCTCTGTACCTCGGCTTCCGTGATTTCACGCATGAGAATGTGCTAACAGGCTCACCGAAGCAGGGGAGCCCCTCTGTGTTCCAGGTGAAGGTTTGAGCGCGGACGTTTCGGTCACGCCAGCCACGATGATGGCGCGTTTTTGCATGATAGAAGATCAGCCCAGCTTCGTCTTGGGCCACGAGGCTGGCATTACCGTTGCCCCACACTTGCGGTGTGCGCGAGAAAACCGGTCCCATTTTTTTCCAAGCTCCGGGATTTAGGTAATCGCCGCTCTCGTTAACGAGCATCCCTAAGCAAGAATGCCCCGTCCAAGAGGCGCTTGCCGAATAAACCACGCAGGTCGCCTCACCGCGTTGCATCACTGCCGGTCCCTCGCAGATGGCACCGCCGCGTTGCTCCCAGCATTCGGTTGGTCGAGTGAGCAGCGTCCGAGAGGTCGCCAAGGTTACCGGATCCGCCAGCGGGGCGATGTAGAGGTTCTGCGCGCCTTTGACGTCCCCCTCCCAGCCGGACCACAACAGGAAATGCTCTCCGGACGGACCCGGCAGCACCGTGGCGTCAATAGACCAGCCGCCCAATTGTATCATACCTCTGCTACAATAAGGTCCGGCGGGATCGTCGCCCTTCGCTTCGAGCGCCCAGAGGCGATGGTTTCGGTTACGACCATCATCTGCCGCGTAATAGATGAGCCAGCGGCCGTTGAGTCGGTGAAGTTCGGGTGCCCAAAGGTGCTTGGAGGCGTGGCCGCTTGCCGGTGCCTTCCAGACGGTGACCGCAGGCTGCGCGAACAGACTAAGTACATCAAAAGAGCGGCGCAGAAAAACTCTACGCCCATCGGTGTTCAAGGCGTGAAACATTCCTTCGTGCAGCATCACCCATGGATCTTGTGACGGCGCGGGCAAGAGCGGATTGTAGAAGTCGGCGACGTTCATAAAGCTTGGTGGTCCGGTATCGGCGTGACCAGCGATCCGTTGAGCGGACTAAGCTGCCGGAGCATTCCGTCAAGCAGCCCGATTTGGATCTGCGCGAAACGGGTAAGCTCATCTCGCGCGAACAATCCGGTTGCCGCGCCGCTAATAGTGAATTGCTCTTTAAAACATGCGGAAATAATCGCGCTCTTTCCACAGATCGGTCGAATGGTGCCCGAAAAACAAGACGCGCTAATCCTTGAAACCATCGTTGGGTCTTACCTATCATTTGCCAGGTTGACGAGACCAAAAAGCTTTGTGGCAT
>JAFAXJ010000574.1 GCA_019241095.1 Verrucomicrobiota bacterium
AAATTCATTAACATCCAGATAGTCTTCAGCAATTAAAGCTAATTCTTCCGCGGTCGGGAAATTTCCTTCCACAACGGCTTGCAATCCGAGATAACGTTCCGGCCACCGCAGTTCTTCTTTGGGTGGAATCGTTCCGAGAACTTTCATTCCAAGCGGCTCTATAGCCTCGCGCAAGTATTCTGAGTGGCTTCGGCCACTCACCCCGTTTAGGACGACCCCAGAAATGCGTTGAGCCCCGGCTTCCAGCATAAAGCCCTTCAGCGCCGCCGACAAAGAGCGGCCAGATTTAGCCGCAGGCACAACTAACACCACCGGCCAGCTTAACAGCCGCGCGAGTTCCATTGTGCTTCCTCGGTCTGAACGCGGATCACTTCCATCAAACAGGCCCATCACTCCTTCCACCAAAGCAATTTTGTGGACGGCAAGTGTTCGGACCAAATCCTGTATTTCCTCAGCTCCCATTAACCAGAAATCGAGATTGTAGGAAGGCGTTCCTGCCGCACGCCGATGGTACCCTGGATCAATGAAATCCGGACCTAACTTGAACGGTTGTACCGGTAATCCGCGCATCTTCAGAGCTGCGAGAAGCAGGCAGGTCACTACCGTTTTCCCATCGCTGCTATGCATGCCGCCCAGTATCAGTCCTTGGCTCATGCTCAAAACTCTATGCCGCGACGAGCGATTATCCCATGATCGAAATGATGCTTAACCTTTCGCATCTCGGTTACGACACCCGCGCGCTCTATCAATGGTTCAGCAGCATATCTTCCGGTAAAAACCAGCTCGACGTTGGTTGGTCGTTTGTCGACCAATTCAAGCGCACGGCTTAGTGGAACCAGACCGCCATGTATACAGTAATTAATCTCGTCGACAATAACCAAGTCATAGTCGCCGCTAACCAGGACCGATTCCAAAACTTCCATTTCCTTTTCAAGAGCCAGCCGCATTGCGGCCACGTGCTCCGGAATCTCTTTGCTTTTTGAAAGAACCCAGTCCTGCTCAACGTTACGATAAACCAGGTTAGGATGCAGCGTGGGGCAGATTGCCAACTCGCCTGTTTTCCATCTCGGCTTCATCATGCGCAGGTAATAAACCCGTAAGCCGCAACCCAGCGCCCTAAGCATCAGCCCCATGGATGCTGTACTCTTTCCTTTCCCCTCGCCAGTATAGATTTGGAAAGCACCAACCTTAAGGCGTGTGCGCTTTAATTCGTCTTGCATACAAATTGATTATTGCGAGTTTAACAATCAACAACATCGCAACACAGATCGTGGTGATCAGCTGCATCCAAACCAAGCTCACTGAGATATCCTCCAACCTCGGGTATCTCCCACCAGCATTGAAAACCGGACCCGTCACCCGCTCGCCTTGATAAACATTGTCGCCGCCTAACCGCACTCCAAGCCGGTATGCCATAACACATTCCGCCAATCCGGCATTTGGGCTGGCATGCTTGTGCGACTCCTTGTGCACCGTTCTACGATTTACGGGTAGCCCGGTTATATAGAAAGCTGCCGCCACCAACCTTGCCGGAAACCAGCTAAGAACATCATCTGCGCGAGCGGAGAATTTTCCGAAATACTCATACTTGCTGCTTCTATATCCAACCACTGAATCCAGCGTGTTAGCTGTTCGATACATCAGCGCCGCAGGTGCTCCAGCCGCGATCGCCCAGAAGATAGGTCCAACGATCCCGTCGGTCAGACTTTCAGCTATGCATTCAATCGCAGCACGGCAAATCTCTGCCTCATTTAAATGATTTGTATCACGACCTACTATCCGGGCCAGCATGCGCCGAGCGACAGCATGTTTTTGCCTCGCAAGCGGTTCTACTAACGCTTCGATATGCTTTCTTAAATCAGTCAGCGCAATGCTTTGATAAATGATTAAAATATGCAGTGCCCAACCTAATCGAATACGCCGGAGTACACGATCGGTCAGCCAAAATAACCCGAGTATTGAGCTAGTGACGAGTACCCAGAAAATTGCCCCTAGAGAAATTGTCGGTTGATATCGTTTTGTGAGTTTTTTTTCATAGTAACTAGCCAGCACTCCCGCGCCCCGGGTAACATGCGGCCAACCATGCGGATCACCTAACAACAAATCCAAGCCAATTGCTATAAGGATCTGGTTAACCTGCCACATAACGCCAGACCTCCTTGAGCTCAAGATATTCTTCTAAAAGATCCGCCATGCATTCATAAACATGGTCCATACGTTTCCGCCACGACGATGTGGACGCCCTATAGCCATTAAAACATCCTGCGGAAACAAAAGCAGAACGCACCTCGGACGATTCAAAAACTCCGTGCACGTAAGTCCCCCATACCTTCTCTCGATAGGAGCCCTCCTTCCGGGTACCAGCCTGATCGCTCACGGAAAGGAACGAGGCACAAGGCGATATCGGCAAACTTTCGCCCATGTGAATCTCATAGGCGTCCCAACGTTCATTTCTGTAATCTGCCTGAACCTGAGTGACGGTTTTTGTTTTCGAAAAAAAGGTTTTGATCGGCAGAAGACCCAAACCGTGTACTTGCCCTGCATCTCCGGCGCGCCCATCCGGGTCAGCGACTACTTCACCGAGCATCTGATAACCACCGCAGATTCCCATCATCGGCACACCGGACGAGGCTAGTTGCTTCAATCGTGCGGCCAATCCGGTTTCATGCAGCCATTCTAAATCGGAAATGGTGTTCTTGCTGCCCGGCAAAACAACTGCCCGGACCTTATCCAGTTCCTCAGTTTTCTGGATCCAAACTATCTGAATTCCTTGATCCATGAGCCAAGGTTGGCAGTCCTGAGAATTGGATAGATGAGGAAAACGTATCCAGGCCAATTTTTTCCCTGATCCGCCTTCT
>JAFAXJ010000592.1 GCA_019241095.1 Verrucomicrobiota bacterium
ACGCTGTTATTGCTCGCTCCATCAATCTCCAGGACATCAAGACTGATTCCCTGGGAAATCTCGCGACACGAGTCACAGATTCCACACGGTGTGACGGTTGGTCCGTGAATGCAATTGAGAGCCTTCGCCAGAATTCGCGCGGTAGAAGTTTTCCCGGTTCCGCGGGGACCAACGAACAAGTAGGCGTGTGCCAAGCGATTCCGCTGGATAGCATTTCTCAATGTCTTGACTACGTGATCCTGGCCCAGAACATCGTCGAACGTTTGGGGGCGATATTTACGCGCAAAGACCTGATAACTCACAAATGTAATGTACCGCCAAGACACTATGAGCAAAGCAATAAGTACGTGATCGAACCGCCTTTCTCCGGCAGTAAGCGACCTCCGATCTCTGCAAGGAGTCTAGCGCGACAGAGTCTTGCTTCGGTCTGCCCTACTGCGACTTGTGCTATCCAACAATAAATCATAACGAATATTTATGAAAAAAGCACGGTTGGCTGGTTGGGCCGTCCTCTATCTCGGGGCAAGTTTTTGCTGGATCGTTCTGATTGAACATGGACCGGAGAATTTTTTAGATGGGATACGAATCGAGCTGGAAAACCTTTTTCCCGCTTCCGATGCGTTAGCTTCGTCCCGTTGACCTTCTGTTTTTCGGTTGCTATTTTTCACATGTGTCGAAGTTTGCGATTCCCCGAAAGACCGTCTATCGGCTATCGCTTTATTTTCGGATACTAGAGCGGCTGCGTCAGAACCGAATTGAAACGGTCTCCTCTGCGGCGTTAGCGAAGGCGGTGGGCGTTAAACCCACGCAGCTTCGAAAAGATCTCGCCCACTTTGGTCAGTTCGGAACCCGAGGGCTCGGATATAATGTCGGTGGCCTATTGGCACACTTAGCCAACGTTCTACGCACGGCGAGATTTCAACCCGTTATTCTGGTCGGTGCAGGAAACCTGGGATCAGCCCTGCTTCACTATGATGGTTTTGCCAAGGAAGGTTTTGAGATTGTAGCAGCTTTTGATATCCGAATTGATCGCGTGCGAAAAGGGTCGGAAAAAAGCCCAATTTTACCTATGGAGAAACTCCACACTTTTACTCAGAAGCAAAATGTTAAGCTGGCTATCCTGACAGTTCCCGGCACTAGCGCACAGGCTGTCACCAATGGATTGGTAGCTGCCGGAATTCAAGCGATACTCAATTTTGCTCCTATCATTCTTCAGGTGCCCAGCCATGTAGTAGTTCATAATGTTAATTTGGCTATCGAATTGGAGAACCTGAGTTATTTCATTGCATAGCGCTCTCGATTGCCATCGATAATCTCTGAGTTTGCTAACTCGGTGAAGTGAGTGGATTCTTGTTTGAGTGACACCGTGTGATCAGCATGGAGCAAAGGGAATTACTGTTCCTTGCTGCTGAGGAAAATCTTCGACCTCACCTTAAGCAGACAGTAGCAATGCAATCACTCGATTTACAATAGCCAGAGCGATTCCTAAACAACGAGAATAGATATGAATAAAACCAATCGACTAACGATGGGGCAGGCACTCGTGCGATTCATTGCCCGACAGTTTGTGCTTCGAGATGGCCGCGAAGGCAGGTTTATCGATGGGATTTGGGCCATTTTTGGCCATGGGAATGTTGGCGGTTTAGGTCAAGGGATTGTTGAGTTTGGGCGACAGGAGGGGATGCAGTTTTATCGTCCGCAAAACGAGCAGGCCATGGTGCACACCGCAGCCGCGTTCGCAAAACACCGGAACCGGTTGGCGACTTTCGCGTGTACTACCTCAATCGGTCCAGGAGCGACCAATATGATTACTGGCGCCGCAGCCGCAACTGTTAATCGCTTGCCAGTGTTGCTCTTACCTAGTGATTATTTCGCTAATCGCATACCCGATCCCGTACTCCAACAGTTAGAACATCCCCTGGAACGCGACGTGAGTGTCAGTGACTCGTTCCGCCCTGTTTCCCGTTTCTTTGACCGGATTTCTCGTCCCGAACAGTTAATCGCAAGTCTTCCAGAAGCTTTTCGTGTTCTTACCGATCCGGCAGAGACCGGCGCTGTAACGATCAGTTTGCCGGAAGATGTGCAGGCTGAAGCTCATGATTGGCCAATCGAATTTTTTGAGAAACGCCTCTGGCATATAAGAAGACTCGAACCTGAGCCGGAGTTAGTTCAAACCGCCGCGAATCTGATTATGAATGCCAGTCGACCGCTCATTATCTCAGGAGGAGGAACAATCTATTCTGATGCGATTGAAGAGCTGACGCATTTCGTTGAAGAATTCGGGATACCGATTGCCGAAACTCAGGCCGGTAAAGGCGTGTTGCCATGGAATCATCCAATGAATGCGGGCCCTGTTGGCTCAAACGGCGCGACCAGCGCGAATCGACTAGCTCGCGAAGCCGATTTGATTCTCGCCCTAGGTACTCGCCTGAGCGATTTTACCACAGCTTCGAAGTCTGCTTTTCAAGATCCGGATGTGCGTTTTCTTGGAATCAATGTTTCGCCGTTGGATGCTTATAAATTAGGAGCATCCGCCATGGTGGCCGATGCAAAAAGGGCGCTGATCCTGTTAAGAAAAGCTTTAAGAGATCATGACTATCGCGGCACGCAAGCAAATTATCGGCAAAGAGTTGGTGCTCTTAAAGGGGAATGGGACGCCAAAGTCAATGAACTGATAACCATCAAGAATCCTGGAATGTTAGCTGAGGTCGAAGTGATAGGTTTAGTAAACAAAGAGATGGGAGGTCATGCTACGGTCGTCTGCGCTGCCGGTGGAATGCCAGGGGAACTGCTTAGATTATGGCGGCCTGAAGATCCCAAAGCTTACCATTTGGAATATGGATATTCCTGTATGGGTTACGAAATACCCGGAGGTATTGGCGTGAAATTAGCGGAGCCTGAGCGCCAAGTTGTCGTGATGGTGGGAGACGGTTCTTACCTGATGATGAACTCCGAAATTGTAACGGCGGTGGCGGAGGGACTTAAACTGACTATCGTGCTTGTGGATAATCACGGTTATCAGTGCATTCTTGGCCTACAGCGTGCCTTAGGAGTTACTGATTTTGGAAATGAATTGCGCTATCGGGATCAGAAGCAGGGTACACTTAGCGGCGAATATATTCCGGTCGACTTTCGCCTGCACGCACAGTCAATGGGTGCAAATGCGGTGTTAGCTCCGACAGTTGATGATCTTAAACAGGCGCTTGCAAATGCAAAAGCTTCTGCGGGCGTGAATGTCATTGTTGTTCCTGTTGATCCTGAAAAGCGAATGCCGAGTTTCGATTCCTGGTGGGATGTTCCAGTAGCAGAAACAAGCTCCGTTGCATTCACTCAGTTGACTCGCGATAAATACGAAAAGGCGGTGCTGGCTCAGCGTCCGGTTTTCAGGCAGTCTTAGTCCGTTCCGCCGAACCCTCCAGTAAGGAATAGTCGCGAAGCAGTAACCTGCAGCAACTGGCTTAATATGACAGAGTCGATCGGGGTAGCATTTCTCGGTGTTGGTCGCATGGGGGAAATTCATCTCCGAAATCTTGCGAGTATAAGCGGAGTAAAGGTTTTGGTGGTGGCTGACGCTAAGCTGGATTCCGCTGAACGAGGCCGCCGAATGATTGGTGCAGAGAGTGCCTCAGCGGACATCGAAGGCGCCATCCAATATCCGGGCGTTGACGCCGTAATCATCGTTTCGCCGACTGATACTCATGCACAATTGATCGAGGCGAGTTCGATGGCCGGTAAAGCCGTATTCTGCGAAAAACCCATCGCTCTGGATCTAGCGGAAACCAAACGGGTTGTTGACGTCGTTCTATCCCGCAAAACGCCGATCCAGCTTGGCTTTATGCGAAGATATGATCCCGGCTATGCTGCTGCGAAGAAGAAAATCGACCAAGGCGAGCTAGGAAACCTGGAGACATTTCGGGCATTGAGTCGCGATACATTTCCGCCAGACCTGAAATTCCTTCTTAGCAGCGGCGGTATATTTTTGGACATGGCTGTTCATGATCTTGATCTGGCCCGTTTTCTTGTTGGAGAAGTCGATGAAGTACTTTCCTGGGGCTCGGTACTGGTAGATCAGCGGTTCGCTGAAGCCGGCGACGCAGACACTGCGGTCTGTCTTTTAAGGTTTAGGAACGGTGTGTTGGGTGTCGTCGAAACAGCACGCAGATCAAACTGGGGCTATGACATTCGAACGGAAATAGCCGGCTCCCTCGGGAAGGTGGTGATAGAAGCGCCTCAAAAAATCCCAATGACTTTTTCTAAGGATTTCGCTTCTACGTTCGATCATTACGAAAACTTCCCCGATCGATTCGAAGCAGCGTATCGACTCGAATTAGAGGCTTTTTTTAGAACCTTGCGCGAACGGAAGCAGCCTGCACCTGGACCTGCCGACGGTTTGGAAACCTTGCGCCTGGCGCTGGCTGCCACTCGGAGTTGGCGAGAACAGAGGCCGGTCAAAATCTCGGAAATTGCATAGGCTACGCTTTGCCCACCCTAGGAGGAGCGGAGGGGTTCTAACCGCCCCTCGGGTACCAAGGATCGTAGTTCAGCCGTTCGCTGCTTGGGCTCAGAAAGCAAAATGCATGCTTCCCTTCCGCCCTACGTGGGGTACTCCCCCCAGGCTAATCTGCCTGGCGCCTTCGCCGCTTAAGGCAATCATTGCC
>JAFAXJ010000605.1 GCA_019241095.1 Verrucomicrobiota bacterium
ATTGTGATCTTTAAGATATGCCACCACCTGTTTTTCTACGAAGGCGTCAAGTGCCTGATGCAGCGCTTGCAGAGTAGCCTGGTCCGATTTCTGCGCGTAATTCACCACGTTAAAAAACTGCATGCCGACAATTAACGTGTTCCCAACCTTGAAAATGTCAGCCGGGAGGCTGGTAGCGCTGCCGACAGAATGAGGCACTGTCATCGGATCCTTGAAGTAGGTCTTGCGGCCCATTTTCACCGCAACCTTGGAATAAGTAACGTCCTGAAGCGTCTGGCCGTGCACTGGTCCTGGCTGGTCAATAGACGTGATCTGGCCGACAAAGATGAATATCGTATTGTCCAGATCCGGAATATTTGCCACAGAGAGAAGTTTGCGCCATTGAACAGACAAAAGCAACCGTGCTTGTTGCACATGACCAACTGGCTAATAGATATGGTTAGAAGGACAACCGGCATGATCCCAGATGAGTGCAAAATTGGAAGTGATGGTTTTCCTTAGCGGCGGCATGGGTTCGGTTTCGGCCTTCTATCACGCGATGTAGGAGAATGAAGTCCTTGCCTGAATCAGCTTCATTGTGGCGCAAAATATAACTACAGGGAGATCCCTTCCGCAGCCTAGCAGTGCCACGCTTTAATATCGAACACCGAGTCATCCGCCTGGATTTCGTGGATGCCCTTTTAAAGTCAGACCTGCTCAAATCCCGCAGGCCAAATTTCCGATGCCACTACGAAGAGGAGTCCATGAGGAAAACGGTCGTGCCATTTCGGAATGGCATTATGCTTTCCGTTCCGGCAGGGATTTCAGAAAGCAAAGGAGCAGCAGGCTTGGTAATCGCGGCGAATGCGGGCGATCACGCGATTTATCCAATTGCCGAAAGGCTTTACGCAGTCCATAGCCGAGGCGATTCGCGTCGGTTCATACCCCGAGCTTAAGCTCTTACGCCCGTTTATTCCTCTGACGAAAGCCGATATCGTGGCTCGCGGAAGCGTTTGGGCGTTGATTGCTCCCGACCCCCGGTCCTGTTATAAAGGCGGAAACGTTCATTGCGGAACATGCGGGACCTGTGTCGAACGCGGCGATGCATTTATACTGGCAGGAATTGTTGACCCAACGAAATATGCGTCATCGGGCTCTCTTCCCTTGAAACCTGTTGCGGTTTCGTGACTGATGCTTATCTCCGAAATTTTATTCGATTCAGGGCGAAGCTGAACTGACTGGCGTTCCTTCGGTGTTCATCCGAGCTTCAGGATGCAATCTGCGTTGCAGTTGGTGTGACACAATATTGCGTCCTGGTCTCCAGAAGGGACCGAGGTGACCAACGAGCTGATTATTGCTGAAATCGAACGATACCCGGCTGATCACGTGCTGATTACCGACGTCCAAGCACGATCCGCGACGGGTCAGCGATGTCAAAAACGCGCTGGTGAGGGTAGAATACAACTTGGTTCTGTGCGTAGGAGGCTCGATTTGTTATTTTCCACAAGCATGCAAATCGTACGCACGCTGCTGAGGGTTTCTTTTGGATTGATGACGTTGTCTACCTCGTCTAACGCTCAGGTCGTCTATGCAGTTAATGGAGGTGGAAGCAATAATGTCTCTGCATATGTCATACTTGCGAATGGCGTCCTTCGAGACATTCCAGGTTCGCCATTTCGAACGGGTAATCTGCCGTCCGCTATTGCGATCGAGAGGAGAAACAAATTCGCCTATGTTGTGAATGAGGCGAGCGATAACATATCAGCTTACAGCATAGCCGATGATGGCGTACTTACACCGATAAAAGGTTCCTCGTTCCAGGCGGGACGTGACGCCGTTGCGATCGCGATAGACCCTTGCGGTCGATTCTTGTATGTGGCTAACCCGGTTAACGATAATATCTCCGGATATCGGATCAGATCGGATGGAAAGCTCGAACCAATCTCAGGATCTCCCTTCAGCGCTGGATCTTTTCCTCGCGCCGTGATCACGGACCCGGAAGGAAAGTTTCTCTTCGCAGCCAACCAGGTTGGTAACGATATATCTGCTTACCAAATTGGCCCAAATGGCAACCTAACTCCAGTTCAAGAGTCTCCATTCGCCGCCGGTATCGGTCCTTATTTCATCGCCTCAGGGCATATTAAACGTTATCTTTACGTGGCAAATGAAGGAAGCAATAGCGTATCCGGGTTCTTGATTGACCCTGGCGGTCGGTTGGTACCAATCCGGGGTTCACCTTTCGAGGTTTCGACCGAACCCGTCGGCATTGCTGTTGATCCGACCGATCGCTATGTGTATGTAGCCAATGAGGCAACAGACAACATCTCTGCGTTTGCCATGGAGTTCGATGGAAGCTTGACGCCGCTGAAAGGCTCACCGTTTCCCGCCGGCAGCAGTCCGGTTTTCGTCGCAGTTGATCCGACGGGTAGGTTTCTCTACACGGCTAACAAATTTGGTGACAATATCTCTGCTTACGAGATTGTCCCTGGCGGAACTCTCAGAGAAATAGCCGGTTCGCCATTTCCGGCGGGAGCGGGTCCTAACTCGTTGGCCTTTCGCTGAGCGTTTCGCCCTGAATATCCGACCTTTACAACAAGATGGCTGACGAACTCTATTCGGATCGCGCGTTCACCATACCCAGAGAGCAGTTTTCAAACGATTGCCGAATACCTTCAGATCTCGGAGCGTTTTCGTGAGGATTGCTGTATCCTAAGCGATCCGTGATTGTCTCTACTCCGGTCAACATGGATGATGGAAGCACGCGCGTACTGCAAGGCTATCGCGTGCAACACCACCTGAGTATTGGGACCCACCAAGGGCGGCCGCGGTTTGACTCTTCGGTTACTTTTGGGGAAGTCGCTGCGCTGGCGATCCGGATGAGCTGGGAATGTGCTCCGGCCAATCTGCCGCATTGGGGCGCAAAGGAAGGAATTCAGGTGGGCCGCGACAACTCTCTTCGGCTGAGCTCGAGCGAGTATCAGTACGGTATATGCAGCAGATGTTTCCTTTCGTGGAACCAAAACTCGACATCATGGGACCGGATATGGCGCCGATTAGCAGAGCATCGGATGTTTAAGGATATCTATTCGCGTCATGAAGGCAGGCGTGTTCCTGAGATAGTTCCTGAAAAGCCGGTAGCAGCAGGCGGAGGTTCCCGACCCGTGGGGCTCTAATCTTCCTTAGCGCTAATTTCCAAGACGTGCTACTTCACCCCTGTTCAGTAGCACCAATCATCAATGGAACCGGCACATCGGCTTAGAAAGATCTTTTCGCAAGATACGTATTCAAAAGAAGCAGCCGTACGAAATCTACGGCGTTTAAGCTGGAAAATGCGGAATGCTCCGGATTGGACGGCAACACTTTGTCAACATGTCCTTAAAGCGGAAGCCCGGAAAAACTTAGCGGCCCGTCAGAGGGTGCTCAATCCAGAGACATTATTGGCTCGTGCTGATCGAGCGCAACTTGAACGGATTCGACTCAGCTATTCAGATGGAAAATCCTCTTATTGGACTAAATATCTGGATCCGGCAAAGTGGTTTTCTATTAACATCAAGTACGTCAAGCGATTCGGATGGGTACTAAACCCGCCTGAAGATGTGCTCGACCTGGGATGCGGAGGAGGTTTTTTCTTATTCGTTCTTCGTGAAATGGGGTCACGAGTTCTGGGCCTAGATCTTCCGGATGATCCGATTCTAAACGACTTGATTCAGGCTTTGGGTATTGAGCGCGTAGAGCATCGGATTGCAAAGCAGCAAAAGCTCCCCACAATTGGGGATCGCCGGTTTGATCTGATCACGGCTTGGATGATCTGCTTCAATAATTACGACCGTGAGGAAACAATTTGGAAAGCGGCGGATTGGGACTTTCTTCTGGACGATCTTTCTGAAAGGCTAAAGCCGAAAGGTAAGATTCTTTTCAGCCTCAATCCGCAGACTGATAAAAAATTCTACAGCCGTGAAATCGAAAAGCTGTTTCTATACAGATCTGATCTGCTTGACGGTCGGATAATAATCTTTACGAAAAAGCGTTTAGACAAAACGAGGCTCGCCCCGCTGAAAGTCAAAGGTCAGGTCGCATCTCCGAGCCGGCCCGCTACCGAGCATTCATCGATCCCGGAGGACTGACCCTGTCCACATGCTCCTCCTCGTTCTCGTCAACCGCTCGACACCCGCCGCGCGCGTCTCGTCCATTTTTCTCTTTTGTCCGAACCTCCGAAAGCTATCTGCCGATTGACCGAACCGCGATTCCCCCTTAGTCGTCGCAATCATGAGCGATAGAAAGTGCCCAGATACCAACAAAATCCTACGCCCACTAAGGTTTATTGCCATTCTGATGGCGTGTTATTTTGTGGCGAACTCTGTACATGTAGCACTTCTTGTTAGAACGAAAAAAGGGGCGGAAACGTTAGTGTCCAGTGACTCGTCTCAATATCTCACATTTTCCCGAGAATTCCTCAAAGGCGATTTTTCGATGCACTATATCCACAACGTTCCGCATCGAGAGCCGCTTTATCCATTGCTGCTTGCTATCGCGACAAAACTTGGGGCAGGTAATCTCTTCTTTTTAGGGGAAGTAAACGTTGTCGCCATGACTCTGGCGATCGGTTCGGTTTATTATGGAATACTCCGGTTTTGGAGTGATCACTTGATCGCGGGACTGGCCACAATGTGCTTCAGCTTCAATCTATTTTTTTGGCGATTGGCTAGCGCCCGATTATTGACCGAACCCTTGTACGCCCTGTTCCTCGTCTGGGTGATCATTTCTTTTTTACAGTATTTGCAAAGTCGCAAAATCGCCTGGCTTTTTGCAGGCGCTTTTTTCTCGGGACTTGAAGTGCTGACGCGGCCAAGCGGCGTGTTTGATGCGGCTGCCCTACTCGGAATCCTCTTTATCGCAGACCTCAGCCGGCGGTCGGAAAACAAACGTTTCCTTCTTCGCGCTGTACATCAGATCTTACCCTATTTCTGTGCTGCTCTGCTCTTCATTCTAGCCGCCGTCCCAGCATGGCTTCCGCGACTGATCTATTTCGGCAATCCCTTCTATACTGGGTACCTTACTAACTTCTTATGGGTGGACACCTACCATCTTGCCCATGACGTCGACGAGAGATTTCCCAATTATACCTGGCGCGACTATGTTAGCTCGCATAACGCCTTCCAAGTTATCGAACGTATTGGACATGGGATTTGGAATGTTTGTATCCGAATCCCGATTACGGACGAGAAAATACCAGTTCTTTACGTTCTATGTGTCGGCGGAATTTGGATAACGATCCGGAAGGGTCCCGTCGAGTATCGATTGCTGTTAGTACTATTCGCGATCCAGTTATTTCCGTTCATCTGGACGAACTTGGCAAACCCGACCAGACGAGTCCCATATGGCTCAACTTTCCCGTTCGAACCGTTTTTTGCTGCAAGATTTTTGGCAGTCTACCGATTACGGATCAGTCAAATTTTTACCCGCCTATTGCCATACCAATTCCCTGCCAGTGCGCCATAGAAAGCTTCGGGTTATTCGATTTACTCGCACCTGTGAATCGCAATTGCCGCTGAGACTTAGTCGTTCATGATTGACTTAATACGATCGGCAGCAGAATGGACGGAACTATCAACTTCTCGTCCCTGCAATAAGCTCTGCACAAGGGTTTGCATCACTCCCTCCCCTTCCACTTCGTTCAGAGCGGGAAATATGGATGGAGCATGCGTCGCCGTTGTTAGACCAATGGGTACATAGTTTTCCAAAATGAATTTCGTTTCCGGGTTGTCTTGAAAATAGGACTGACTCGCGAAAGATTTCCGGACAGGCAACTGGCTGACGTGTCCCTTGGTCCAGAGCGCAATCTCATGCTCAGACCACCATGCGAGAAACTGCTTCGCTTCGGCAGGATGTTTACTCTGCTGGTAAACCATCACGTTATTTACCCAAAAAACCGTGCCGTGTTTTCCATCGGGACTGGCTATTGGCGCCAGAGGACCCGCCTTTTCCGCAAGATTCGGCAACCGTGCGCTAAGTCCGGGATTCCAGAGCAACAACGCCGCTTTACCTTGTGCAAAAGCGCTGACAGCGTCATCCATGGAATAACCTGCACTTGCCGGATAAACCGTTTGATTCTTCACCAATTCAGAAAAAAATCGAAACGCTTCCATGTTGCGACTATCGGTAACAACCGGCATCCGATCCTTGTCGAATAGGCCCCCGCCATTGTTCAGAATCAGAGTGTAAAGGTAATGTGTGCCGCCCGTGTCTCCAGCCGCCACAACACCGTACTGATCTTTATCTGGTTTGGTCAACGCCTTTGCAGCTGTTAAGAAATCCGGCCAGTTGACAGGTGGCTGAATGTTAGCTTGCGAGAAGAGATCTTTGCGATAGTACCACACACGAATATCTATGCCCCATGGCAACGCGACGTAATGGCCATCGTACTTAAGCGTCTCGATCGTCTTAGGCAGAAAATCGTCTAATTTGCCGTTTGATCTCCATTGCTCGATCAAATCATCAATCGGCAAGATCGCTCCCTGACCATAGAGTTGAACGGCCTGATAACCAGCACCAGTGCTAACATCCGGCGCTGTTCCAGAACCGATGGCTGTTACAAAGGTTTGATACCAGTTATTCCAAGGAATTGACCGGTAGCTAACCGTAATGCCAGGATGCTCTTGGTTAAACTGCTGTACTAATGCTTTTCCGGTGTCGATGTATTCAGGTGGACCCCAGATCATGTCCCAAAACTGAAGCTCAACATTGGCCAGTGCAGAAGAGGAAAAAGAAAACGCAGTTAGAAAGCTAACTCCTAAAACTAAAGATGATACAACCGGTTTTTTGTTCATGGCAGGTAGCTGGGTTAAAGCCGAAAGTTCGACAACGGAGCTCGATTGCGATCGTGAATGAAAAAGTATTTTATCGCAAGGCGAAACGCCTCAGATCAGCTCGGCTGCATATTCGATGAAGAGTTTTCTTGAAATCAGAAAGGCCATTATGGAAGTCTGATCCTTGTGAAGTGTTTCTTCTTACTTGGATTGCTTGTCCTTTGCTCGGCTTTTGTTCTAAATTCTTGTGCTATCAATTCTGCCCCCAATACTTATCTTCCCGATCAGGATCGGACCTTGTTTTTTCAGAAAAATCACCGGAGCTGATCCAAGATTTCACAAGATATACATATCTCCGGCGCGGGTAGGGTCAGATCTCCTGGCCGGCGGCACGCTCCAGTCGCCTCGGAAATTCAACCGACATCGCGTCAAAGAGCGCTCCTTCGTTGCAGGGCGTGTGCTAATTAGCCTTACAAAAGCCTGCGCTGAAACAGATCAATCGCCATCGCATATACGTGACGGGCCGCGGCGGGATCATACCGAGGCCCTTCATCGCGCATAAAAGCGTGCGCACCATTAAATTCGTGCCAGGTGAAGTTAACATTGGCTTCGGCGAGCGCGTCGTAGATTATTCGCCTGCCTTCTCGAGGTACGTGAGGATCTTGCCTGCCAAAAACCATCATCAGCTCCCCTTTAATTTCGGGAATACGACTTAGCGAATCATCATTCGTTCCTTTACCGAGTTTCCGACTATGAATGTCAGTCGGATAACAGCAAGTTGCGGCTAGGATCTCGGGATTCATCGCCGCGCGAAAAGCTAGATGTCCCCCAATACAGAAACCTATTGCGCCGAGCTTACTGTTACTTTTGGAATATGTTTTCAGAAAGGACAAAAGCGCGCGGGCGTCGGCGTCGTAACTGGAGAGCTCCTTTCCAACCTTGTCTGCGTTTCCGCGATCGCCTCCAGCTTGGTCATAAGCCAAAACTGTTCCTGGACTTTCCAGCTCATGAAAGATCTCCGGAAGGGCAACGACAAATCCATGGCCGGCCAGAAATTCACAAGCCCGCCGTATGGGTCCGGTTGCTTGAAAAATTTCGGAAAACAACATGATTGCGGGATTCTTGCCCTCGGTTGCCGGTTGAAAAATATACGTTTTCATTGGTCCAGTAGGCGTCTCCAACACAACCGACTCGGTTTCTTTGATCGTCATAAGACAGCATGGTAGTCGGCCAAAGCTTGGGCCGCAAAGGCGGGAGTTTCAAAAATTTCAGGTTCAGATTTGGCTTAGTCTTTGAGTAGGGATATTAGTCCTGGGTAGATGAAAAACCTCATACCTGTTGCGACCCTTTTGTTGCTCCTTGTATTTGCAACTTTTACGCGCGCTGCTGGCCACGCGAAACAGATTTCCAAAGCCCAAGCCGAACAGATAGCTTTACAGAAAATCCGAAACGGTAGAATTGAGAACTCTGAGCTGCAAAGCGCGCATGGGAAACAATTTTGGTCCGTGGATGTGGCGCGTCCAGGCTCCAAGAACGGGAAAGAAGTACATATCGATGCCGCCACCGGAAAAATCCTGAAAGTGTCTACCGAGAAACCCGGAGACCGAGCTGAAGAGGGTCTGAAACGATGACCCCTGGTTACGAACAGCAAGAGAAGGTCATACCTCCTGACTACCTTCGCTAAGCGGGGCTCGAGAGGTCACCTGCCTTGTGTCAAACAAATTTCAGGAAATAACGTAAGTGTCGCACTAAAACGTAAGTGTTGCACTGAAACGGAAGCGCGT
>JAFAXJ010000138.1 GCA_019241095.1 Verrucomicrobiota bacterium
TCAGTTCAAGCAGAGCCAGAAATGTTACCACTATTTCTGTTCGATCAGCTGCAGATTCAAAAAGATCAGAAAAGCCAATGGCCCGGCCAGGTCTAATCAGGCGTACAATATGTTCGATCTTCTCTGAAACCGTGAAATTTTCTTCCAGAATTTCTGGAAAGTCCTGCAGCTTGTGCTCCTGCTTCTCCAGGACGATTTGGAAAGCTCGAATCAGATCGAAAATGCCTACTTCGGATTTCAACAGGTTTTCCACCGAATTAGTTTCGGAAACCACTGGTGCGCGCATAATGAGGCCCTCTTGGGCTAGTTCCAGCTTCTGGAGCTCCAATGCGGCATCTTTAAACTTTTTGTACTCAATCAATTGCCGAACCAGAGCCCATCGCGGATCTTCCTCTTCGCTTTCCTCCTCAGGAGTTTGTTGATCCTTCGGAAGCAGATTTCTGCTCTTGATGTAAATCAGGTTTGCTGCCATCACGACAAACTCGCCAGCAATGTCGAGATCGAGAAAACGAAAGGTATCCAGATAATCGAGATATTGACGGGTGATTTTTTCGATGAAGACATCGTAAAGATCGAGCTCTTCTTTCCTGACAAGGTAAAGCAGAAGATCCAGAGGCCCCTCGAAAACGTCGATTTTAATTTTGTAATCAGGTCGCATCAGCCTTGCTCAGCAGAATCGCATTTGCCACTGAGTACTGATCTGAGTGGCTCAGGCTGATTAAAATGGGACCAACTCCAAGGCGCTTCGCAAGATTGGCGGCCCCGTCATGCAGTACGATAAAAGGTTCGCCACTCGCTTTCCTGCGAACTTCAATATCCTTCCAGCCGAATTGAGCAAAACCAGTTCCGAATGCCTTTGAAACGGCCTCTTTGGCCGCGAATCTTGCAGCATAATGGGGTGCGGGATCTCGCATCGAGGAACAATACTCAACTTCGGCATTTTGGAATACTTTGCTGATAAAACGATCACCAAGGCGATCGATTGCATCAGCGATTCTTGCGTTTTCGACGACGTCGATGCCAATTCCGAAAATCATCGCCGAATCAGTTCGAGCATATCGCGCACAGCCCTTTCCAAGCCCACGAAAATAGCACGCGAAACGATGGCATGTCCTATATTGAATTCATTCCACTGAGGAATGCCCAAAAGCATTTTCACGTTTTGAAAATTAATCCCGTGACCTGCATTCACGGATAGACCCTTTTCCTGCGCTAGCCGCGCTGCTGCATCAAGGCGATTTAATTCCTCCTCGCGGAAATCTGGCATGACATTCGAAAAGGTGCCCGTATGCAGCTCTACTACATCGGCGCCTAGTTGCGCGGAGGCTTCGATCTGCTCGGCAGCAGGTTCAATAAACATACTTACTCTGATTCCGGCCGCATGGAGCCGTTCCACTGTCAGTTTTAAAGACTTGGAATTTTTCACAACATTCAGCCCGCCTTCGGTTGTGACTTCCTGCCGGTTTTCTGGGACTAAGCACACGTCATCCGGAATGACTCTCAACGCTGTTTCAAGAATTTCCGGCGTATTAGCCATTTCAAGATTTAGTTTCGTGATAATGCTCTCCCGAAGCCGGAAGACATCACGATCCTGAATATGGCGGCGGTCCGCCCGGAGATGAACCGTGATCCCGTGAGCTCCGGCACGTTCACATGCCGAAGCAGCTGTGATAACGTCAGGTTCAGAGTGGTCCGAGTCAATCATATCGACATAGCGAACCTGTCGTAAAGTAGCGACGTGATCGATATTGACTCCTAACTTTATCGTTACTGGGTGAACAAATTGGGAGCCGTGAGGATTGAGTTCCGGATTTTTTGCTCTTCGTCTTGAGCTAGGCATGATTGCGCTCCGTTAACAAGGCATGTCAGTGCCGAAAATGCCGCATTCCGGTGAAAACCATAGTCATTTGCCGTTCATTTGCGGCCGCGATTACTTCATCGTCACGCACCGACCCACCAGGCTGGATCGCAGCAGTAGCGCCGGCATCTGCAGCAGCCACCAGCCCGTCAGCGAATGGAAAGAACGCATCGCTGCAAACAGCGCTTCCTTTCAGGGAGAGCCCCGCTTCCCCTGCTTTCCAGACGGCGATCCGGCAAGCGTCGACGCGAGACATCTGGCCGGCGCCCACACCAAGAGTCCGATCTTTCGTCGCGAACACGATAGCGTTGGATTTCACATGTTTCACTACGCGCCAGCCAAAAAGCATCGCCTTCATTTCATCGACGGTTGGCGGCCGGCTCGAAACAACATGCCTCTCTGGATCGTGAAAATCGAGATTGTCTTTTTCCTGAACCAGTATTCCACCAATCACAGAGCGGATATTCGGTTTGTCTTTGGTCTCGGCTGACGAATCGTGCATTTTCATCAATCGCAAATTCTTCTTCTTTTGAAGCAATGCACGTGCTTCCACCTCATATTCTGGGGCGATAATGACTTCGCTGAAAATTTCCGATACGGCGCGTGCCATGGGCTCGGTAAGGATTCGATTGCAAATGATAATGCCGCCGAATGGCGCCTGCTTATCAGTCGAAAAGGCTTTGAGCCAGGCTTCCCGCAAGTCTGGGTCGGAGCCGACACCGCAAGGGTTAGTGTGCTTCAGGATTGCCACGGTTGGCTCAGGGAATTCTGCGATTAGGTCGGCGGCCGCATTAATATCGACGATGTTATTAAATGAAAGATCTTTGCCATGAAGCTTATGAAAAAAGTCTTCGAACCTTCCGTAGAGGGAAGCGGACTGGTGTGGATTTTCTCCATAACGCAGCCGGGTTTCCAGCGGCAATGAGATTGTAAACGAACTAGCCGTGAGCTGTCGCTTACTAAGGTAATTTGCAACCATTTGATCGTACCTGGAGGTAAGTAAAAATACCTTGATGGCCAGTTGTTCGCGAAACGGAAGTGTTGTTGCTCCGTTATGGCGCTCCATTTCCTTAATGACAGCGTCATAATCGGCCGGGTCAGTGATGACAGTCACTGATCGGAAATTCTTGGCCCCACTTCGGAGCATCGACGGACCTCCTATATCGATCTGTTCAATTGCCTGCTCGAGTTCCACCGAGGGATCTTTAATGGTGTTTTCGAACGGATACAGATTAGCAACAACCATGTCGATTGGCTTTATATTGTGCTTTGCCGCTTGTTCCTGGTGTGCTTCAAAATCACGAAGGAAAAGCAAGCCTCCATGTACCTTCGGGTGCAAGGTTTTTACTCGACCATCGAGGATTTCTGGAAACCCGGTGTACTGGCCTATTTCCAGATGTGGAACCCCTTCGCTCTCCAACAAACGAGCCGTGCCTCCGGTCGAGATGAGTTCGACGCTCATCTGGTTCAGACGGCGAGCAAACTGCGCGATGCCCGTTTTATCTGAAACAGAAATAAGGGCCCGGTTGATCTTCACGGTCGGAACCTATCTCAGGTGCGCCGAAGCACAAGTTTCGGAGGGTTTCACCTCCCGCCCGCTTGCCGACTTTGCTGATAGCTTGTTCGAGTTGGGGCATGGTCAAGCCAGTAAGCGCCAGTGAATGGGTTCTATGAGACGCATTCAGTGCCGGGCGGAAATATACGCGGCGATTAACTAAAAAGGGATGTCATCCGGCTCAACATCCAGATCCGGATCGTTGCGCTCAGGAGGAGCTGCGGGCGGAGCCGGAGCAGGGCGCCTGGTCGATGTAGAACTGATACCTCCCGTAGATGGTTCAGCGCCGTCTGGCCGCGTGCCAAGCATCTGAAGATTTTCTGCAATGACTCGCAGTTTCGAACGTTTTTGGCCGGTTTGCCTGTCATCCCAAGTATCCAACTGGAGGCGGCCTTCAATGAAAACGGAGCGGCCCTTTTTAAGATATTGCTGCGCGATTTCAGCTAATCGGCTCCAGAGAACCACATCGATAAAGGTCGTTTCTTCTCTGCGCTCTCCCTCGTCCGACGAAACAACCCGATTCACCGCTAAACCGAGGTCCGCTACCGCGGTGCCCTTCGGGGTATACCGCAATTCCGGATCCCGGGTCAGATTTCCAATCAGCAGTACACGGTTAAGGGACGCCATAGATTAAGATGCGGGATTTCCGACTCTACTTGGCAACTCCTGATAATGCTGTAAAAAAATGACGGGATCCAGCTTGAATTTTCCGCGCAACTTCGTAATCAACGCCGGCTCAGACTGAAAAATAAAATTGACGTAGTACGCCGAGTCGAGATGCCGAGGGCTATAGGCCAAAGGACGTTTATCCATCTTTTGCACCTGCTCAACTTCCGCTCCCTCTTTGTTAAACTCAATTTCCAAACGCTCCAATAACTCTTTCACTGTGTCTTCCTGACCCCGAGTATCCAGAGCCATCAGACATTCATAACGTTTCTTATTCATGGTATCAACAAGTTTCTGGTTTATTGTAAGTA
>JAFAXJ010000161.1 GCA_019241095.1 Verrucomicrobiota bacterium
GGAGACACGGTGTCCGGCCGATCGAGCTGCACGGAACGGCGGCCTCTATCCGCGTCCCCGATCCAGACACCTTCGGAGGAGACGCGGAGCTCTCTGCTAGCCATATGCTGCTGAATGTCCATGACGCGACGGCCGTGGGCTTGGCAGACACCCAGGCCGATTGGCTCATCCACAGAACAAACAAAAAGCTCTTCGGAAAAATCAATTATCCGATCGGGAATCCGGTGGTCGCTAACTATCGCTCCCTTGGTCTGGCCGAAATGGCTAACGCCATCGGCGAGGGCCGCCCCCATCGGTGTTCGGGTCGCTTCGCTTTGCATGGCTTGGCAGTCATGCTCGGGATTATCGAGTCAGCCGAATCGGGCAAGGCAGTGGAGATCAGCGCCTTAAGCTCGAATGTTGCTGCTCTCAGCGAGGAGGAGGGAAAGAGGCTTCTCCGCAAACCACTGGAACATTTCCGTTAGCCCCAATGCTCGGCGACGGGTCAATTGCCTGTTTTTAACCCAAATTCTGGATTTGCCCACCGGGCCGAAACCGCGCTCTGGCCTGTGCCAGAGCGCTCTTCGGGGATAAACCCCGCCGTTTGACGATGAACTAATTTGTTGATCGCCAGATGGAGAAATCGGCCGCGCTCGACGCGTAGATTCGAAAGTTGGTCAAACCAACTTCGGTTTCTAGGTTTAGTCCTCGAACAGTTCCGCGATATCGGCAACCGTCAGACCGGTCATCATCGGTTCTTCATTCTCCACCATCGTTTCGGTTAACTCCCGCTTCTTGCGCTGCAAATTCAAAATCTTTTCTTCAACCGTGTTGCGAGTGATCAGTTTGTAGGAAGTCACAACCTTGGTCTGTCCAATTCGATGCGCCCGATCCGTGGCCTGGGCCTCAACGGCTGGGTTCCACCAAGGGTCGAAATGAATCACCATGTCGGCAGCAGACAAATTAAGTCCTGTCCCACCTGCCTTCAGACTGATCAAAAATATCGGGATCTCATGGGAGAGTTGGAAACGATCGATTTCCTTTCCGCGATCTTTCGTTCGACCGTCGAGATAACAGAAGGAAATTTTCTCTTCCTCCAACTCCGTTTTGATCAGCTGAAGCATCGAAACAAATTGAGAGAAGATGAGTACACGATGATCGCCGTCGATCGCCTCCTCCAAAAGTTCGAACAGCAGTTCAATTTTGCCGGACGGTCGTTCCGCTTCCTGCCCTAACAAACGGAGATCGCAGCATATTTGTCGCAACCGGAGCAGAGCAGTCAGTACCGCAATTCGAGCACGTCCTTGATCTTTTAGAAGTTCCTCCACTTTGCGCCTGCCTTCTTCGTGCAGTTTGGCATAAAGCTCCCTTTGGTCTGGTGTCAGTTCACAAAATTGGGTCTGTTCGATTTTCTCCGGCAATTCTCTCACGACTTGCTGTTTGAGCCGGCGCAGCATGACCGGGCGAACGCGTTTTCCCAACCGTACCCTTTCAGGTTCTGAGCCGCGGCCAATCGGAAGTTCATAGCGTTCACGAAAATCCTCCCGCTTTCCCAGGTATCCGGGCATGACGAATTCAAGGATTGACCAAAGATCGCGCACTGAGTTTTCTATTGGAGTTCCAGTCAAAACAAAACGATGACGGCCACGCAGGGCCATTGCAGCCTGCGCATTCTGGCTGTCAGGGTTTTTAATATGCGTAGCCTCATCCAGGATTACCGCCGCAAAATGGTATTCCCGATATCGATCAATATCTCGGCGCAGCAACGGATAGCTGGTTATAACCAGATTGTTTGCTGGTACTTGACTGAAAAGTTTATTCCTTTCCACCCCCTCCAACGGTAAAACCTTCAGTTCCGGCACGAATTTTTTGCATTCTCGAATCCAATTGAAAACAAGCGAGGAAGGGCAAACTACCAGTGAGGGTCCGGAAAGCATGCGAATAAAGGCGAGGGCCTGGATGGTTTTGCCAAGCCCCATCTCATCTGCAAGAATTCCGCCCAGGCCGTTGGCGCTCAAAAATCGGAGCCAATATACGCCCTCCTTCTGATAGGGACGCATTACCTCATCCAGGGGACCTAACGAGACAGATTCAAATGGCGTGAGTTGCTGTTGAGTCTTCACCCACTGCTCCCAGTCCCGATTCCCTTTGAGTGAACCGCCTACAACTTCGCGAAAAGCGGAATCAAGATAGCCCGCCTGATTGCGTGCCAGCCGGTAACTGCCGGGCTCTATTTGCTGCGGATCGCTATCGTAAAGAATGGACTCAAATTCGTGCAGACTGACGGGATCAAAAACCGCAATGCGTCCGTTCTTCAACTTAAAGTGGCTCTGCCCCATTTGGAGCAGTCTGTGGATTTCCGCGGTTGAAAATCTATCGCCGGCGGAACTTTCAAGGGAAAAGGTGAAATCAAACCAACCTTCGCCTGATCCTATAATGCTCAATGTCGGCTTAACCCGCTCCACCTGTCGGGTGACATTTTGAAAGCGGCTACCAAGGGATACTTTCCACTCCTTTTCCAGCAGAGATAGGTCGCGCGCAAAAAAGTTCAGAATTGCATTTTGCCCCAAAAGTCTATATTCCCCGTTGTCAAGCGGTCCACGAAATCCAACTTGTTGAAGGCGTTCCGAGCAGTCGTTTTCCAGCGCTAGATTACGTGAACGCGGCCCTTCGTTCGTTTCGTAAACAAACGCCTCTGCTTGCGGCGCCTCCGCGCGCGGCTTCGCACCGAGAGTCACAATGCGTGTGCCATAGAGACATTGAATTCTTGCAGTCAGCTGATTGAGGGAACCTTCGAACGTAACGATGATCTCGGGCGTCCCCGGTTGAAAATCTTGTCTTTCAGTACCGCCTTCGATTTCGAAAAACGGTTTCAGGTTCGGAACTTCGCATTGGAGGAAGCTCGCTGCTTGCTCAGTCGACAAAACGAGCTTGTCTTTCAATAGCGGCAAATAAGCAGCCGGCAATCCCGGCGATACCGGACGAAAATTCGGCTCCGCCCAAACCCAAGCTGATACGGAGCCTACCAAAAGCTTACCATGCTGCTCGACCATACCTACCTGCAGCCTGTTATCCGCTAATTTTACGAGCTGAACCTTGGCAAAAACCGGCTCGGAACGAACTGTCACCGGCGATTTTCGGGCGATCGTTACACGTGGATGATCGAGCAGCATGCCGATGAGTTCCAGGAACTGATCGTTATCCAGGATCAGCATGCCCAGCGACTTGCCTGGATTGATCTCGCGCGCTTTCTCCAATATTTTGGCGTCCAATGCATTGCATCGGTAGCTGAGCTTCGGGTCAAGCGCACCTGCGAGCAGTCTTTTTCCTCCCACTTCAACTTCGAACCCGACAATTATCTGACCGCGATCCCAGCCACTTCCCAGATTCGGAGGCAGGACTATATGCAGCTCCAACGTTTTGCCCTGACTATCAGGGCTGAACTGCGCGGCCAAGCCATTGATTGGCTGAGGTGCTTTGGGCGGTGCTGCCACGCTTATCGGTTTTGCCAGCTTCGAGTGCGCTAAGCCCAGGGCGAGTGAGTGAGCGCAAATGGTTCCCCACTGGCGGGAATCGCGACAGGTACAAAGGTTTTCCACATCGGTATAGGTCCTTATCTTCAGCCCTGACCGATATTCAATATCGCCGTCGCGCACTACTCCCCGAAGAACCGGCGGTGTGTAGTTGAAACTGACTACCCGTCCCATCTCAAACAGCGCTTTGGCGTGCTTCATGGCTTGCCAACCGCCTGTGTCCATCAAGAAGCGTTCGGTAACAGCAATGTCAGGCATGGGCACATACGGAAAAGCAAGAATTCAGAAAATCAAGCGAAGCATCCCAACTGCCACTGTTGGCTTTTTCTTCGGAGATGCTCGCCAAAATTGCCTTTCCTTAGGCGGCCATGGAAACCAAAATGGAACGTCAATGAAGCTCCTTGCGATAGCAAACCAAAAGGGTGGCGTCGGAAAAACCACCACTGCGGTTAACCTTGCAACCTGCCTGGCAGAAAAGGGTAAGAAGGTGCTACTTATTGATCTGGATCCGCAAGGGAACGCAACGAGTGCGCTCGGAGTGAGCGAAACTCAAGGTAATAGCATTTACGAACCTCTAATCGGATACGCGCAGCTTAAAGATAAGATCGTCACAACCCGGTTTGACCGATTATCGATTATTCCCTCAGATATCGATCTTGCCGGCGCCGAGATTGAGCTAGCTCGATTGGATGACCATCTGGGGCGTTTGCGTGCTGTTCTGGGTAGCCTGGGCCATAATACTCCTTTTGATTACCTTCTTTTAGATTGTCCCCCATCCCTGGGCATTTTGATGACGAATGCACTGGCGGCTGCGCATCAATTGCTGATCCCTTTACAATGCGAATATTTCGCGTTGGAAGGGCTGTCGAAGATAGTGCAACTTGTAGACCAGATTCGCGCAATAAATCGAGTTCTGGCGATCGGAGGTATAATCATGACCATGTACGACGCCAGGACTAACCTAAGCCAGCAGGTCGTTAACGAAGTCCGAAAACATTTCAAGAATCTGGTCTATCAGACTATCATTCCTCGTACCGTCCGTCTTGGGGAAGCACCAAGTTTCGGCAAACCAATCATTGAGTATGAACCGCATGGAATCGGGGCAACAGCTTACCGTGCCCTTGCAGAGGAGTTTGTTCAGAGAGAGAGCGGCAAGATAAAGTTCTTGGATAGTGTTTGATCGCACCTCCGCAAGCAGGAGGGTGGGTTTCGGGCTGTTGAACTGAAGATCACGATCTTTTACTAATGCCTTATATGCTTCGTGGGTTTGTGTGCGCTTGCGTTAGTTGTTTCATCGCAGTTTCAGTCCGTGCCGAAGAATTTCGCGCAGCTTGGGTAGCTTCGGTGTATAATATCAATTTCCCGTCCCGAAGTGGTTTGTCGGCGGAAGCTCAAAAAGAGCAGATTCGAGAGATTGTAAGTTTGGCCAGGCGAGTGGGGCTAAACGCCCTGATGGTGCAGGTCCGTCCCGAGAGCGACGCTTTGTATGACTCGCATCTGGAGCCCTGGAGTCGGTTTCTGACTGGAAAACAGGGCATGGCTCCAGGTTACGATCCGTTGCAATATTTTATTCAGGAGGGTTATCAGAACGGAATAGGGATACACGCTTGGATTAATCCATATCGAGCTGCTGTCAATGCTGCAGCATCCCGAGCGCCCAACAATATCACTCAAATGTTGCCGAGCGCCACGCGCAGAATCAGTAGCTCTCTATGGCTTGATCCGGGAGATCCCGAAGTGCAGTCTCATATTGTTGAAGTGGTTCGTGATATTGTGCGACATTATCCTGTTTCGGGGATCATTCTGGACGATTACTTTTATCCCTACCCGAGCGACGGCCATCCCAGAGGGACATTCCCCGATCGTCTTACGTATGTTAGATATGGTCGCGGAATGAATTTGCCCGAATGGCGGCGTCAGAATGTCAACAAGCTCATTTCGCAATTGCATGATGTAATCA
>JAFAXJ010000561.1 GCA_019241095.1 Verrucomicrobiota bacterium
GAACCTGACCTTTTACGCGATTCAGCAGTAGAACAGAAGTTATGGCGCGGTCGGGGACGGCGATGCGGCACTGGATGGTTTGCTCGCATCCGACTTGTGATCCGTCGCCGGGCCAGTGTCCTTTTTTATACCGAGGAGCTCTATATCAAAAACCAACGTAGAACCCGGCGCGATTTCATCGCCCGCGCCTTCGTCACCATAGGCCAGTTCTGAAGGAACATATAACTGCCACTTGGATCCGACTGGCATCATTTTGAGCGCTTCTGACCAGCCTTTGATTACTCCATTCACCGGAAAGCTCACCGGACCACCGTTCTTAGCGGAACTATCGAACTCTTTGCCGTCTAACAACGTGCCTCGATAATTAGTTTCAACCACATCCGTATCGGTCGGCTTTTGTCCGCCGCCTTCTTTGAGGACTTTATACTGGAGACCGCTTTGGGTAGTCTTCACGCCCGGCTTCTTACTATTAGCTTCTAAAAACTGCTTACCGTCAGCTTTGTTCCTATCAGCAATCCCTTTCATATCTTCGGATTTCTTAGCCATGGCCTCCTGCTGCTTCTGGACCATTTGCTGCTGAAAAGCCTGCAAGGTTGACTGAAGCTCTTCGTCGCTCATCGCAATCGGCTTATCTCCAAGCACATCATTGATGCCTTGATTAAGGATATTTTGCGTGATTGGCACTTGGAGCCGTTTTAGAGTCCTGCCGATATCAACGCCTATCACATAGCTGATCTTATCTTTTTGATCGGTGAAAGCAGACTTCGGGGATGAACTTGTGCTAGGAGAGGCGCTCGGTTTAGTGTCATCCGCACACAGCGCGCTGACGGCTGACAATAATAGAACGACGAGGGTTAACCGTTTCATAGATTCCGCCAAGCCTCCATGCAAAGGCGAAAGGCTGCAACCCGTTTTTGATTCACACCGTCTGACCTATTGGCCTGATCTTCCCAAGTGTCCTGCGGGAACTTGATGGCAGCGCCTAATTGCTTTCATCTTGCATACTGCCCGATTCGTCATCGCTTTCGTCTGTGTTTTCGTCCTTCGAATCTTTTTTGTTCGGGCCTTCGCTTTTCGCCGACTTGCTTTCGTTTTTGAAGAGCTCTCGAAGGAGTTCACCGACCATAGGCGCGGCTGCCGTGCCTCCATGAACTTTTTCACCCGGAGCACTCTCGTACAATGCAGCAAATGCGTATCTCGGCTTATCGGCCGGAGCAAACCCTGCAAACCAGGCCGCGGTTCGCTCCTTACTTTTCGGTCCCCATTGCGCAGTACCGGTTTTACCTGCCACCTTGATTCCTTTGACGGCCGCTGCTCCTGCGGTGCCATTGCCGCTCGAAACTACCCCAATCATTCCTTGACGTACCTCTTCGCGGGTCACGGGACTCAGCAACGCATTTTCTCTCGTTCTGGGAGAATAGGCATAAACGATTTCGTTATTCAACGTCTGGACCTGTCTCACTACTCGAGTCTGATAAACGGTGCCACCATTTGCGACCGTGGCCATGGCCTGCGCCATTTGGACTGGTGAAATCAGAATATCCCCTTGACCTATCGAAAAGTTTGCGAGATCGCCTGCGAGAAGACGGCGATGATAAGTTTGCTCCATATACTGGTCGGTCGGGATCCTTCCGTCGACCTCACCATTCAGAGGGATGCCGGTTTTCTTTCCTAACCCAAGGCGAAAAGCCCAATCGGTCATCTTGGCCGCGCCAAGCTTCTGGCCTACTCGGTAAAAAAACGTATTGCAGGACTGAGTTAACGCCTGACGGAAATTCAGCTCGCCCGCGTCGGTTTTCTTCCAGTTTCGGAAAACCAAGTTTCCGATCTGCAGCGCTGGTGTGCAGTCGTACTGATCTTTGGGCGAGATAGTATGCGTTTCGAGCGCAGCAATCCCGACAAACACTTTGAAGGTTGACCCTGCAGGATAAGCAGAACGAAATGCCCGAGGCAACATTGGGATATTCGGATCGCTCTCTATTTTGGCCAACTTCTCTTGGGTGATCGAAGGAACAAAATCGTTCGGATTGATAGTCGGCCAGGAAGCCAGTGCCAGAACTTCTCCTGTATTGGGATCAATGACGACAAGTGCGCCCCTTTTTGAACGCTTTTGAAGAATTTTCTCTGCGAGTTTTTGGATCTCTATATCCAGGGTTGATACGAGATTATAGCCCGGTGTTGGAGGAGCAGAAATCTTTTCACTCACCTTACGCCCATCTCGATCGAAGGTCAGGCTTAATTGACCAGGTCTCCCTTGAAGTTGATCGTCAAAACTCTGCTCCAGCCCTTCTCTACCCTCACTTTCCGGCCATAGCGCTTCATTGTTTTGTAGAATTCGCGTGCTTGCTCGGCTGGTCCGTCCGGTATAGCCGATCACATGCCCGGCACAGGCGCCTTGCGGATAAAATCGCACATAAATTCCTCGCAATGTTAACGCAGACGGCAATCTGCCCTGCAATTTAAGAACCTCTTCGGATGAGAGATCTGAAGCAACGTCAAAGGGAATAGCTCCGCGATTTCGGTAATGCTGAACAACCAGATCAGGATCGACGATCAACGGCCGGCTCAGGAGTGGTTGCGCAGCATGGACTTGAGAATTTACAAAATCGACAACTTGGATATCTGTAAAGTCCAACGGAGTAGGAAATATCACGCTCAGGTTGTAGCTAATGCGATTTTGAGCAAAAGGAACGCCGTTACGGTCCGTAATCTGACCTCTCGGGGCAGGAATTGAAAGCGCATAGGTTGCCGCTTGGCGCTGGGTTTCCCAGCTTGGAGTCAGAGAGTTTGCTGAACTTACCTCATCTCCCCGGACGCCAAGCGGTAAAAGGCAGAGATAAATAGTGAAAAGGAGAACTCGACGCATTTTCGAATGCGCTAGGAAACACCCAGGGAACCGGAGGCGCAACTTTTATTCGGTTTGACCATCCGCAGCGCAAGCCTGGTCGCTTAACGGATATGACCTGTTTGCGCCGTCTGATTTTCAGTTAATCGTTTCAAGACACTTGAGTGTCTGTTAATTAAAGGGAGGAACGGGTGACCGGCCGTTTTTTGTCCGAGTGGGCGTAACGGTTGTCTCTTCTGGCTTGCTGCCAAGGTCCGCACAATTTGAGCAGCGCGTCCGCGATCTGGTCCGGGGTTGGAAGTGAATGCCGTTCGCTCCGGGACGCTCAGAGCGTGTTGCGGATCAGCTGTGATCCGCTTTCCTTTTCCGATACTACGTTCTGAAGACCCTGGTTGTTTAAGAAGAGCCTATCGCGGCAGAGCCTTGCTCTCCAGTGCTTCGGTGCAGGAATCGCACAATCGTCTCAGCAAGCTTCTCGCTGATTCCATCCAAGGCGGCGATTTCGCCGATTGAAGCTCGCCGTAGTCGTTCAACCGAGCCGAATTGGGAAAGTAAAATCTGTCTGCGGTTTTCGCTGATGCCTGGACAATCGTCCAAAACACTTTCCGCAACGCGCTTCTTCATTAGCAGTTGGTGATAGCTGTTTGCGAAACGGTGCGCTTCGTCCCGGATGCGTTGAAGCAAATGCAACGCTCCCGAATCGTCCGGCAGTCGGAGAGGAAGAGGCCTCCCTGGACGATAGATTTCCTCGAACTCCTTGGCCAATCCGATAATTGGAATATCGTGCAATCCCAACCGTTCCAGTTCGCGGCAGGCCGCACCTAATTGGCCTTTGCCACCATCTACGATAATCAGATCAGGTAATCGAACAAAGCGTTCTGGTTGAGAGACCTCAACCCGATGTACGGCTTCTATCACGTTTTCCTGGTTGAATTCACTGAGTTCCGGTGCGAATTGCCTGGCTTCCAGAAGCACGCGCGAGTACCGGCGGCGAACGACTTCCGCCATACTTGCAAAATCGTCCTGGCCTGCCACGGTCCGGACCCGGTATCGACGGTAATTCGATTTGTCCGGTACTCCATTACGAAAACTGACCATTGAAGCGACAATGTGAGTTGTCGAGATGTTCGAGATATCGAAGCACTCCATGACAAAAGGGACTTTTGGCAGCAGGAGCGCGTCGGCAAGATTGTGCAGATCAGCACGAGGATCGATGGAGCTGGGCAAAGAACCTCGGACGAACTTCCGAACAGGCTTTGTAGTACGCCGCAGATCATCCAGCATATCGCGAAGCTCAGCTGCTTTTTCAAAATCAAGCCTTTCCGCAGCCTTTTTCATTTCCGTTTCCAAATGTCTCAACATTTCGTGGCTCTGTCCTTCCAGGAACTCGCAAGCCTGCAAAACTCTTGAATGATACTCCTCAAGAGAGACTCTTCGAATACAGGGAGCGGAACAGTTTTTGATGATATGATCAAGGCACCGCCTATAATCTGATTCGCCCGGTTCCGGTGCGCGACAGGCCCGTATTCCGAAACGCTTTCTCATCCAGTTCAACGTGCTTCTGAGAGCGCCCGCATGAGCAAACGGACCAAAGTACCGGCAGCCATCATCTTTTTTGAGCCTTGTCAGCTGAAAACGTGGAATTGGATCTGCCAGGTTCACCTTGACGAGCAGAAATCTTTTGTCGTCCCGGAAACTGATGTTATAACGCGGCCGGTATTCCTTGATTAACTTGCCTTCTAAAAGAACCGCCTCCGGTTCGCTACGAACGACATGAATCTCAAAATCCCAAACGCCATCCAATAAAGCACGGGTCTTCAAATCCGCGGTCATGCGGCGGGACGGCACGAAGTACTGAGAAAGCCTTTTCCGCAAATCGCGAGCTTTTCCCACATAGATGACCCGATTAAGGCGATCTCTCATCAGGTAGACCCCGGGCTTGTGCGGTACATCTCGCAGTCTTTGGTTTAAATCGGGTTTGTCCCCGACAAAAACGGGATCCATAGCTGGAAATTACACTTACTTACACTCAAGTCTATAAAGGTTAGCTGCCAAACAAACTTGCACTTTGTATTCCTGTCTGTAGACTGGCGCCTGGGTTCAATGCTATTTGCACTGGGGCCAGAGCTGCACTTTAGTAGCTCTCTATTAACCATGACTTGGTTCGCCGCTTCTATTCTCCCGCTTTTAGCACAAGCCACGGAAAATGCGCCGACTCCGGCCGCTTCGGCAGTTGCTTCAGCTACCGCAGCTTCTTCCGGCTCTGCACAAGCCACGCTTCTCAAGCTTTTGCAGGCGGGCGGCTGGGTAATGATACCCTTGGGGATAGCTTCAATCTTAACCGTTGCTCTTGCATTAGCTTGTGTCTTTAGTCTGAGGCGGTCGACCGTTGTTAGTCGCCGCTTCATGGAAACCGCAGAAGCTTTGCTTCGAAAACGTGATTATTTGGGATTGATTGCGATCGCGAATCGTCACTCTGAAGCAATCGCCCGCATCACGGCCAGAGCTCTTGATTTTGCGACCAAAAATCCTTCAGCTACTCCGGAGTCAATCCGCGAACTTGCCGAAACGGAAGGAGCGCGCATTGCCAGCAGTCTGAATTCCAGAGTCGTTTACCTGGCCGATATCGCGACACTATCTCCGATGTTGGGTCTGCTTGGAACCGTGATTGGCATTATCAACGCTTTCGGCATCCTGGCGAGCAATACGTCACAACCACGGCCTTTACTTCTAGCGGGGGGAGTCTCAGAAGCCTTAGTTGCTACCGCGACCGGATTGATCATTGGCATTGTGGCGATGTCATTCTATTCGTTATTTCGGGCGCGCGTTGCTTCGATGGTGTCTGACCTCGAATCCGCCACCTCCCATATCGTTAACGTGATTACTGCTCAGCAACCTGGGCGCAGACCGCAGCGTACAAAGGTCTTTGAGGGAGACGAAGTTTAAGGTCTAAATGAATTTCCGCAAGCAAGCTGAGCCGCGCGTGATCGGGTTCATGATCGCTCCGATGGTCGACATCCTGCTTGTTATTTTAGTCTTTTTTATTGTGACGTGGAATTTCGCTTTGACCGAAAACGAATTAGACGTGCGAGTACCGACGGCTGTGAAGGCGAACGAAGCGCAGCCATACGTCGGGCAGGTTGTTATCAATATCACCTCAAAGGGCGAGATCGTTGTTAACCGTCAGCAGAAGTCGAACAAAGAATTGCTGGAGCTACTGAAAAACTTGTCTAAGCTTTACCCCGATCAGGCCGTAATAGTACGTGGTGATCAATCTGTTGATTATAAACATATCGTCGAAGTGCTAGATATCTGCCGCCAGGCAGATATCTGGAACGTGGCGTTCGCGACCGGTAAATCGGAATCATGAGATTGCACCTTTGGCGCGTAATAGGATGTGGAATTCTGTTGACCTCCAGCGTTTTTGGACAGGAGGTCCGGCGCGCCATTCCTGTTAATCCAACTCCAATTCCGCGAGCACAACCAGTTCGTCCCCTCAATCCGTTCGAGCCGTCGGGCGGAGATTCGATTCTCAATCAGAATACTGAGCAGAATTTTTCTGTTCGTCCCCCACCCCTGGTGCGTCCTACGCCTCAGGTAGCGATAGACCCAAAGTCGTCGGCTGGCGCGCCGGCTGAACCTGATAAGAAAATCAAGGAATCCGATGAGGATGAAATTCGCCTCGCTCCTAATCAGGCGCCGGTTGACTCCGCAATAACTGATCCAGCAAAAACCCAGCTCGCGATAGCCGATGGACTTTACGCGCGCAAGCTTTACGATTTAGCCGTCCCTGAATACGAAAAGTATCTTAGCGAGTTTCTGACCGATCCAGGGCGCGCTGCTGCACTTTATCGCTTGGCGGACTGCTACTCCAGCTTGGGGCAGCTGCAAGCCTCCTTCGACACGTATGAAATGCTAATTAATGAACCCGGGTCCGGGGAATTTATTGGCAATGCCGCGTTCAGGTTGGCCTCTAAAGCGTTCGACAGCAGAAATTTCATGGAGGCTGCCCCGCTTTACGACAAAGCTTTCAGAAATGCAAAATCTCCCGAGATCAGGCTGACAGCACGATACTACGAAGGTAAGTGTTTTGAGTTATTAAATCGTAGGGCAGAAGCCAGACCTGCCTACCAGGATGTTATAAAATACAAGGACAAAAACCCGTATTATGATGCCGCTCGGCTTTCACTTGCATACTTTGCCCTGGATGAGGGTCGGAAACAGGAAGCGCTGAACCTTTTCAGTCAACTTGGGCAGGACGCGACCAAGCCGGCTGTACGAGCTGAGGCTCTGACTCGCGCGGGGATCTTAGCTGCCGATTTGAAGCAGAAGGACCAAGCCGATCAGCTTTTCAAGGCTGCTATCGCGTTAAATGCTGAGGGTAAGTGGAAACAAGTAGCCCAGCTCGAGGACATGAAGCTCGAGTACGAAGGGGATAAATTTACTCAAGTCCTGGATTCCTATGCAATGAATCTGAATGCGATGGGCGACGAAACCAAGCCGAGCGTGCTTCTGATTGTCGCAAACTCATACCGCCAGCTTGGGAAACAGCAAAAGGCAATCGAGGTGTATAACCAACTCATCCGATTTTTTCCCAATACTCCGGAAGCGCACGACGCGAGATATCAAAGATTGATTGCTCTGGATGCTGTCAAAGATCCGAACTTGGTTGCGCAAGTCGACTCCTACCTGGCGTTGGCGCCAAATCCAGACCGGGCTGACAAAGCCAAACTTTTAAAGGCGCAGACTCTTTTTCAGCAGAATAAGTTCGATTTGGCGGCGAAAATTTACAATGAACTAACTAATTCGACTTTAGCCGATCCTTATAAAGCCGACTGCTATTATGCAGCCGGGTTTTCTCTGCTCCAAATGAAGGATTTGACCGGCGCAGTTCGTGCGTTTTCCGGATTAATAGAGAAATATCCAAACCATCCGATGGTCGTCAAAGCGCTTTTAAAGAGGGCGATCATTTACCAGGACGCGAGGCGTTTTCCTGCAGCGTTGGCTGATTTTGACGACATTATAGCCCGCTACCCCGACGCGCCAGAACGTTCAGTCGCTTTGCTCCAAAAGGGTCTCACGCTAGGTCAACAGGAGAACTATCCCGAAATGGTATCCACTTTCCAGCTTTACCTGAAAGATTACCCGGACGCACCAGGCATTGCTCAGGCAGAGTATTGGATCGGATGGGCTGCGTTCGAAGCCAGGAAATACCAAGAGGCGATAAACCCGTTGTTGAGGGCACGACAGTTAAATCCTGAAGAATATGCGGAAAAATGCTCTTTGCGGTTGATCTTTTCCTACCAGAATTTGGCTAACAAAAGTGATGCAGCAAAGGAAGTAGATAACTTCGTTCAAGCTGATCCTAAGAAACTTGGTCTTGTACTTGATGTCTGCCGCTGGCTTGGAGCGGAGTATTATAATAACACGAATTTTGATCAGGCCGCGAAATATCTAGGTCTTTATGTGAAGAACTCTCAGTCGGAGCATATAGACAAGAAGATTCTATACAGTCTGGCGAAATCGGACGTGCAAATCAAAAGCTTTCAAGACGCACTCGACGTAAGTAATCAATTTTTGGCTGCTGCAGCAGAACCTGCTGATCGTGCTCAGGGGTTTTTGATGTTGAGCAAGGCGCAACTAGGTCTCCAACAGTTTGATACCGCAATAAAATCGGTGGAAGAAGCTTTAACCTTACAACCTGAGGGAAGGCTTAACGCTGAGGCGAGAATGCAAAGTGGAGATATCGAGGTGGCAAAAGGAGATTTCAATAACGCTGCCCGTTCTTATATGAGCGTAGCTCTTCTATATGAGGACCCTGAGGTAACACCCGATGCTCTGGAGAGAGCGTATGAGGCATTTCAGAAAGCCGGAAATGAGCCGCAGGCGGACAAAACCCTATCAGAATTGCGCAGTCGATTTCCTAACTATCAAGCGAAAGCTTCGGCGGGTTGATCAATCGCCTTTAACCGCAAGCTGTAAACTGGGAAACAAGTCTCTGCCGCGCTAGGAAACTGGTTGACATCAAGGGTCTTTGAGCGCGTTCTTGCTAGCCATTAAACCCTCACGCCGATCCTGCGGCGAGCAATATGGGATTGCTGCGGCAATGTAGTACAGCCGATCTTTTCCGATCACGAGCACTTGGGTTGCAAACAGATACTAGAGGTCAACCAACGTCGTAATGAACGAAACGTCATCTTGACATTATAGGGTGGATCTGTAACGAAACCGGCGAGTTTCGTGGCGGGTTCTGCTGCATAGCAAGGAGTTCCTGTGAAATATTCCAGACACTTACGATCAGATCTGCAGGAAAGCCCTAGAGAGCAGAACAGAAATTCCGTTTTCATTGATCGAAGCGAGTTCGAAGGGCCCGCAGCGTTTGCGCTCACACCGCTAATGGGCCGCGAAACCGAATGTAGTTTGCTCAAGGATCGATGGGAGCAGGCTCAAGAGGGGATGGGCCAGGTCGTCCTCGTCGTTGGGCAACCTGGCTTGGGCAAGTCGCGGCTGGTTCAGACGCTCACGCGACTGGTGCAGATCGAGTCGAGCGAGGGTTCCTCGGCAGCGATTGGCGAATCCGCGCACACGTCGGTTGACCAGGATAGCTTGTCGGTAGTCGATTGGCGGTGCTCACAGCATTTCCAAAACTCTGAGCTTCACCCTATATCAGACTATCTGAAGCGTTTGCTCGCAGCAGGCCATGGTCCCTCACCGAGTGCTTATTTCGACAGTTTGGCGCAGCATTTACAGAAACACGATTTGTGCAGACCGGAGCTTCTGGCGCTTTTTGCCAAGTTGCTGTTTCTGCCGCCGACCAATCAGTATTCGGGTACCGGTCTAACGCCCGCCCGAGAGCGTGAGGAGACCTTTCGCGCGCTCGGCCAATGGTTGCGCGCACTCTCCAAGAAGCAGCCGATTCTTTTTGTGGTCGAGGACCTGCACTGGATCGACGCGTCGACCCTGGAGTTCATTGGAGCTTTTACCAAGGAAGGCCTGCACGATCGAATTCTGACAGTACTTACATTTCGGCCAGAATTTAAGATACCGTGGCCGGCGCCAGCGCACCAAACAACCTTGGCGCTCAATCGGCTAACGCTACGTCAAGTGGCCCAGTGGATGCGAAGAGATGCCAGCGCGACAGTGCCAGAGTCATTGGTTGCGCAAATTTACCAACGCACCAGCGGCGTACCGCTGCTGGTCGAAGAGTTCATCCGAATAGCGCGCGAGTCTGCGGTTTTCGAAGCAACTAGCTTCACATCGCCCAGTGTGCCACCGGCGAGAACAAGCGAATTACCACAGACGCTGCAGGAGCTTGTGATACTTCGACTCGATCGTATGTCAATTAGCCGCGAAGTGGCCCAATTGGCTGCGACCCTGGGCCGGGAGTTTGACTACGAGTTGCTGGCCGCCGTCGTTACCGTCGATGAAGAGACACTTCGGGCCGAGCTGGAAAAGCTAGTGTCGGCCGGAATCCTGTACGTCAAAGGCCAGCCAGCGGCAGGCACTTACCTCTTCAAGCACGCGCTGCTCGAGGAAGCATTGCACGACGCAATCGAACCTCCGAAGCGCCGGTTGTTTCATCTGCGGGTCGCCGAAATGATGGAAGCACGGTTTACCCAACTGGTGGACATGCAGCCGGAACTGCTCGCAAATCATTTCGCTGAAGCCGGGGTCACCGAGAAGGCAGCCGGTTACTGCTTGAGGGCAGGGCTGAGATCGCGCGACCGGTTCGCACATCTCGAGGCGATCGGTCACCTCACCAAAGGACTGAAACTTCTTGAAGCGCTCGAGCCATCGGCCGAACGGGATGTTCGTGAACTGGAACTGCTCGGTCCACTGGGCACTGCATATATTGCCTCTCGTGGATATGCAGCGCCTGAAGTAGGTCCGGTTTTCCGTCGCGCTCGGATATTGTGTGAACGGGTAGGTCAAACGCCGCAGCTTTTCGCGATGATGTGGGGTAATTTCGCCTTTCATATTGTGCGCGGCGATCTCCGGGTTTGCACCGAACTGGCTGAGGAGGCGATGGCGTTCAGCGAACAGCTTAGAGATCCTGGGATGCTTATGGAGGCACTTTTCCTAAAGGCGTTGACACGGCTCTATCGCGGCAATTTTGCTGAGGCTCGGGCTTGTTGCGCACGGGCGATCTCCGAGTTCGACAACCGCGACCGCACGGCGTTCTGGGCCGGGCTGGTAGGGGAAGACGCCGGCGTCACTCACCGCTGCTATCTAGCGTTGGCATTGTGGCACCTCGGTTTTCCCGAGAAAGCGCTGCAGCTCAACGAAGAGATGCTGAAGCTCGCGCGCTCCGTAAAGCAACCCTTCAGTCTTGAATACGCCCTTCATCACACGGCTTGGCTTTACCAGCATTGCCGGCTGGGGACTCAGACCCAAGCGGCCGGCGAAGAGCAAATTCAGATCGCGGCGGAGCAAGGTTTTCTTTTCTGGCAGGCATCGGGAACGCTCTACGTTGCTGGAGGTCTGCTATTAGAGGGCAAGCTTGAACAAGGGCTTCGGCTGCTGCGAAAGGGATTGGATGCATACCGAGGCACTGGAGCCGAACTGGCGCTCCCCTATTACCTGAGCATCTTGGCAGACGGTTGTCTGCGTACAGGCAGATTTGCTGAAGCTGGCGAAGCCCTGGACGAGGCACTTGCGATCGTGGCGAAAAATGATGATCGGTTTCAGGAAGCGGAATTACACCGCCTTAAGGGCGAATTGCTGCTGGCGCAGCTTGGCGATCAAATTTTGGCTGAGCAATGCTTCCAACATGCAATCGAGGTAGCCCATTGTCAGCAGAGCAAAGCCTGGGAACTGCGCGCGACAACAAGCCTTGCCCGGCTTTGGCAGAAGCAAGGTCGCCGCGAAGAAGCGTTCAAGGTGCTCAGCACAGTGGCCGGTTTCTTCACGGAAGGCTTTACAACTCCCGACCTCGTTGAAGCCGCGTCCGTACTCGAAAGCCTCGGGGATGAGCGCATGCGTGCCGAGTTCGCGGCCGGTATCAAATATGTGCGCGACTGTATCCCGCCACCCATGGACGGACTGATTTCGGTTGATTGGCGGTACTTGCCGGCCTCCACCCTTGGCGGCGACACTATCGGGTATCACTGGGTGGACGACGATCATCTAGCCTTATATCTCATCGACGTCACAGGGCACGGGTTGGATGCCGCGCTGTTATCCGTGAGCGTCGCCAACGTTATCAGAGGAGGCGCCCTGACTGGCGTCAACATGAAGCAGCCTGATCAAGTACTGGCCAAACTTAATGATGTTTTTCAAGGAGAGCACCACGGCGAAAGATTCTTCACGATCTGGTATGGTGTTTACCACTGCGAGAGCCGTACAATAACTTGGTCCGGGGGCGGTCATCCGCCCTCTATCGTGCTGCTTCCTCGAGAGCCGAACCCGCTGCTTCTTCCTTCCGCCGGCTTGATAATGGGTGCTATTCGCGGAGCAGAATTCCCAGCTCGATCGGTCCCAATTCCTGTGGGCGCTCGCCTGTTTATCTTCAGTGACGGCGTCTTTGAGATATTCCGGGACGAAAGCGCCGTATGGAATCTGGAAGCTTGTATCGCCCATATGGCAGCCCTGGCCGACCAGCCAGTGAACCTTATGGATGAACTTCTGCAACATGTTTACTATCTTCGCGGATCGCACTGCCTGGACGACGACTTCTCCATTATTGAGGCTAAGTTCCAATAACAGGTCGGAGCTCCCTGATTCAGGTCCACTCAGAGTTATTGCCTTCGCACCAACAAAGTTTTTTTTATTCTAACTAAGTTATCCCATTTTTCGTTAGTGGATAAGTTTGGTTTGATCAAAAACATCGATGGTAGAGGCTCGTCTGGGTTCGAGAAGGATTTCGACTCTCGCTGAAGCAGGCTCAATGCCGATGTTAATCGCTCAGATGAGCAATCTGACGGCAATGGCTCTCCAACCGAAATGATGACCGCCGGGTTTTCTTCAGCACGAAACTCATAGCGGAAAACACAAGGCAAGATAGTTGCTCCGCTTTTTTTTGCTAGAAATGATACGCCGCCTTTAACCACAATAGGGAAATCCGGAGCATGCAATCGTCCTTGAGGGAACATCCAAACAACATTCTTTGGATCAGTTAGCAGAAGCAAAGCATAACGTAAGGATGGCAACGCCGCGCCGGGATTTTCCAGGTTGATTCCGAATGCTCCTAAAGAACGAAAAAATTGATAACGAGATAAATGTTTTTCCTCTTGCCCGAGATAAATTTGTCTCCCCAGAAGCTTTGAAGTGAATACACCAGCAACAAATCCATCCCACCAATTGGTGTGGTTAGCACATGCAATAAGAGACTGTTTGGGATCAAGCTTTGAGAGATTCCCTGCGCCTTTGACTGAAACGCTATGAAACCTCCGTCTTAAGGCCAGTCTGACTAGAATGGAGATTGGAACGCCTAACCACCGATTGTTTTGCGCTTTCAGCAATTGTTAGTTAACTCTTAGTCTATTGCGACGGTTCTTGCTATAATCCAAAAGCGCTTTGCTAGTTAGTTGCATTTTCCTAACGGGGCTCGTGCTTACGCGATGTTTAAAGATATCGTAGTCGATACGCTCTATCTCGTCCAAGATCCCGCTATAAACGTGCCGCATAACCCACACGGCAAACTGCGAGCCGTCATCTTGAAGCAAGCTGATCGCAGGTTCTGCCCGGATGTAAAAGTGGCGTGCACGAGCGATTTGAAACTTCATGAGTTCCCGAAATTTCCTGTCGACTTCGCCAGCTTCGAGCTGAGCCCGCGAGACACCAAACTGTTTAAGCTCATCCAGAGGTAAATACAGACGATCGCGCTCGAGATCTTCCTTCACATCACGCAAGATGTTGGTGAGTTGCATAGCGGTGCCCAAATCTGAAGCCTGCTGCAGACCGGAGTCGTCCTTTAATTCGAAAATACGCGCCATCATCAAACCGACAACTGAAGCAACGTGATAACAGTAGCGTCGTAGATCCTGCCAATTGGAAAACGTGACAGGCCCCGAGTCCATCAGCACTCCGCGCGTTAGAGCGATAAAGGGCTCCTTTTCAATGCGGTATTTTTTTACGGCATTGGCAAAGGCGAATGCGAATGGCAGTTCCGCATGGTCCTGGTTGATGATGTGGTCAAAGTTGCCCTGGATCCATTCGACCGCGCTCAGGCCGCTGCCTGAAGGATTGTTGTCCACAAGATCGTCGATATATCGGCAAAACGAATAAACAGAGTATGCAGCTATTCTTTTCTCTTTCGGTAACGCAAAGGAGGCAAAGTAAAAGCTACGGGAGCCAGCTTTGGCCTGCGCTCGGCAGTACGCTTGGCTTTTAATTAACTCGGCGTCGTTCATCCAGTTGACATCTTCTACGATGCCTTTGTGCCTTCTCAAACGTTTTCCGGCCGATAGGGTTGCAGCTACTCCGATGGGTTTTCGATGGGCGACTCGGAAAAATTTGCGCTCATGGCATTCATCCCTGCGCTCAGCGCGATCAGCCGACCCGGCACCGCGAGAGGTGGCCGGCCGCATTCCGAGACGACCCTGCTTTGCGGTTCGTCCTGGAAGTCTGAGCCTATACGCGTCCCGGCTTTTTTGCGCTGGATAGCGTCCCTAAAGGTTTGCTCCGAGATTAAAATCTAACCCAATCGCCTTCGTCCCATGAACGCTGAAATTGAGACCCGTTCGGATTCACCAGGACTACCCGCAGCTTTTTACTTTCACCTTTATACGGGTCAATGCCGAAGGTTTCGTTAGACACCTTAAATCTGATACGATCTCTCGCGTATCGGCGAACGATTTCGGTAACATCAACATAGCGGCCATGTCTCCCATAGGATGCCTGGACCACTCGGCGGCCGTAATGATATCCAGGGTAATACCCGGGCCGGTATCCTTCCGGAGGACCGTTAGGCGGCGGTGGGGTATATACTCTTTGGGCTAAAGCACTTTCAGCAAGCAATAAGACAAAACAAACAAAATCAATCGAGGGGTTTTCATTGGTATAATCAGGTTGCAAATACTGTTGATTCGGATCCGGAACTGAATGCAAATAGTTGTTGTGAAACCAGCCGATCGGCGCTTCTCGTCAACCGATCACATCAATTCGTGCTCATAAATACGGCCAGCGCCGTCACGGAATACGAACCGTTTACGACGTGGGAAAGGACGCCCGCGTCTTTTTCATGCTCGGGTCCGCCGTTCCCGGATCGCTTCTTCCAACATGTCATTCAGTTCATCCGGAAGAAAAGGTTTAAGAAGATGATGCTTGAATCCCGCCTTTATGCTTTTGGCTCGATCCGCTTCCATCCCGTAGCCGCTCATAGCGATGGCATAAACAGGGTGCTTGAATTCCGCACTCCTCATTAATTCCCATCCATCACCATCGGGCAATCCAATATCAGAAATCAGCACGTCCAAATCGGCAGTTTGTGCGGCTGCCAATCCTTCATGCATCGTTTTAGCGACGTCGATCTTATGTCCGAGCTGTTCAAGATACATCTGCAAGTATCTCAGCGTATCTGAATGATTCTCAACGATCAGGATGCGCAGCGACTCATTTTGCCGAGAAGAAGTAGGCGCGCTCATCAGATAGATTTCGCGAGCCGAACCGGTGGAGTATGTACCTGGATCTAATTTAGGAATCTTTAATCAACGGAAGCTCTCATGAAATTTAGCGCCCCAGATTCGGTCCTTCACTGCTTGCGCAAAGTACCGCATGCCGAACTAGCGAGCGACCCTGAGGTTTGCCGGGGAGAAAGCGTCAAAGATAAACGGTAGCGCGCTGCTTCGATCCCGATTCCATCCTCGACGACATTCAAACAATACGCAACCTTTAGAATGGGTGTAGTACATACAAAAAAGAGCTCCATCCTCCTATAAAGCTAACGTCCTTCAGGCATCCTTACCGTAAAGACAACGCTCTTGGGAGATGGATCAACTCAAATTGCGCCTGGAATCAGTCGGTCTAGCACTTTAGCGCTCGAAAGCACCCCGGGGAGGCCTGCGCCTGGATGGGTTCCGGCACCGACGAAGTACAAACCATTAACATCTTCGCTCTGGTTATGCGGTCTGAACCAAGCACTTTGAGTTAGCACCGGTTCAAATTGGAAAGCTGATCCTGCGAATGCGTCCAACTCATATTCGAAATTGGCCGGACTGATAATCCGGTTTGTGACGACATGCTGGCGAAGGTTTGGGCAAACGGATTCCAACGCAATCAAGATGCTTTCAGCGTAACCTGCCTTGATGTTCTCCCAATCAATATCGCCTTGCAGATTCGGCACGGGCGACAGGACGTAAAACGTGTCACAACCAGGTGGCGCTAAAGCAGGATCGGTTCGCGTCGGAGCATGCAAATAAACAGAAAAATCGGAGGCTAACCGCTTGTGTTTGAAAATATCCTCTAGCAAGCCGCGGTAACGTTGGCCCAAAATGA
>JAFAXJ010000530.1 GCA_019241095.1 Verrucomicrobiota bacterium
TCTGAAGGAAGCCGGATTGGTCTAAGAACACGTTTCTAAAACGAGAAGCGATTCAGATGGACCGATTCGCTCTTTATGGCGAATAACGTTATTCCTGTGAGTGTCTTGACCGGATTCCTTGGTTCGGGAAAAACAACACTCCTGAATTATATTCTGAAAGGACAGAACCAGTACCGTTTCGGGCTTTTGATCAATGAAGTAGGGGAAATTGGCATCGATGGGCAATTGGTCGAGACACAGGGCGAAGACGTGGTCGAAATGAGCAATGGCTGCCTGTGTTGCACGGTTCGTAAAGACTTAGTGAAAGGCATTCAGAAGCTACTCAGAAACGGCAATCTGGATTATATCCTCATTGAGACGACGGGAGTGGCTGATCCAGGGCCAGTGGCGCAAACGTTCCTGAACATTCCCCAACTTCAACAGTATGCGAGGCTTGACTCGATTATCACCTTGGTAGATGCGGAAAACATTCTTTCTCAGCTTGAGGAACTGCCCGTAGTTAGAGCCCAGATCGAATTAGCTGATTTTGTTGTTCTCAACAAAGTGGATCTGGTTACGGAAACAAGACTCAACCAGATCGAACGAGTCATCTCCGAACTAAACCCGAATGCAACGGTCTTTCGAACTCAGTATTCTCAGCTTCCTCTTAAGGAGTTGCTTGATCTAAACGTTTTCAATCTGGACAAAAAGCTGGAAATCGCGCCGGACTTGCTTAATGAACTGAAAGAAAGCAATCATGCCGATATTGCTTCGTTTTCGTTTAGATTCGACCGGCCTTTTTCAGTAGAGCGTTTGCAGGACGAGATTCAGGAGTTTGCTACTCGAGCAAAGGTATTTCGTTCAAAGGGTATTCTTTGGGTAGAAGGAACGCCAAGACGCGCGGTATTTCACGGGGTGAATAATCGATTTACTATCTATTGGGACCGCTTGTGGGAGAAAACAGAGACGCGGTTCAGCCAACTGGTTTTTATCGGCAAAGATTTGGATCGGAACGGCATCACGCAGCTGCTGACACGCTGCCTGGCTTAGCTTCTGCGCTTCAACAACCGGGAGGACCATCCCTTCCGAGCGCGGTAACGGCTCAAAGTTCCTTGAATATCTCTGACGATCCCTGACTTGCTTCCAGAAGGAACTGACGTTGCTTGCCAATCAGTTCCTCGATGCCTTTCCGGCCCAAATCAATCATCTGCTGGAGCTCCGACTGCGAAAAGGTAGCCTCTTCTCCAGCCCCTTGCAGCTCCACAAAAGATCCGGTGCTGGTCATCACTAAATTCAGATCAATCGCAGCATCTTTGTCTTCTTTGTAGTTTAAATCCAAAAGGACTTGCCCTTCCACAACTCCGACACTGACAGCTGCAACCAGCTGTCGTAATGGCCACAGTTTAAGCCGACCTTGATTCAACAGCTTTACGCAAGCTCGAGCGAGAGCCAGCGATGCTCCAGTGATGGCCGCCGTTCGAGTACCTCCATCCGCTTGTAATACGTCGCAATCGATCCAGACTGTCTTTTCCTCCAACACATTCAAATCGATCGTAGTCCGTAATGCGCGTCCAATGAGACGCTGGATTTCAACGCTTCTACCATCCATTTTACCTTTAGCGATATCTCTCTGTTTTCGGACCAGGGTCGAGTATGGGAGCATCGAGTATTCCGCGGTGATCCAACCGCCTGTGACTCCCTGCTCTTTCATCCATTTTGGTATGGAGTTCTCAACCGTGGCGGCGCATATGATTTGAGTATCTCCAGTTGCAATCAAAACCGAACCGTCCGCATAAGGAGCGATATCTTTCACAATGCGCAAAGGACGGAGTTGATCGCTCGCTCGACCATCGTCGCGGATCATTGGCAGTGAGCGATTGGGTTGTTGCTCAGGATACATGACGAATCATTTTGTTGTCGCTCCTTCATTGTTCGCACTCAGAATCAAGGTACGAGAAGAAAGATCCGAAACCGCGTCTGCCATTGCTTTAGCTATCTTTTCCGGGTCGGTTAAGGCCACGCACGCAAGCGTCGAGCCTGACCCGCTAAGAAAACCGCCGAGCGCCCCGTTTTCGAGCGCTGCTTCAAAAACCTTGCTCATGAAAGGAACGAACTGTTTTCTGTACGGCTGGTGCATTCGATCGGTAAAAGCCCCTCGCAGCCGTTCATAATCTTGAGAAGCGAACGCAGCGGATATCAGGCTTGAGTTGGCTAAATTTTGAACCACGTCGGCACGAGCGAAATGAGTCGGAACAACTGTTCGAGCGTGAGCAGTTTTCACTTCGAAGTCCGGAACGAATAGCACGAACTTCAGTTGGGGACTTACATCAAACCGGTCAACCTTTCTGCCCGAGCAACTGACGATTGTAAAACCTCCAAAGATAGCCGCAGCAGCATTGTCAGGGTGACCTTCCAGCTCGGCACAGAGCGCGAAGATTTCCTGCCTTGAAAGCACTTGGCCGCTCATGTGATTTAGGGCGAGTAAAACTCCTGCGCGCACCGTTGTACTGCTTCCCAAACCTCGCGCTTGCGGGACTTCTCCGCGGATCTCACACCGGAATGGAGGAAGCATTACCGCCGCCCTGGCGCAAAATGCTGCCGCGGAACTAGTTACGATCTCTGGAGCGGGCTGCTGCGGGCCTTCTTCGGGATAAATAATGACTTCGTTCCAGAGCGAGAGCGCGACTCCAAGGCAATCAAATCCCGGACCCAAGTTCGTGGTTGATGCGGAGACACGGGCTAAAATCATAGAATCTCAACGCGATGGGGAAAGGTTCGAAGCGACGTGGATATGGTGATGAGTTTCAATTTGATTGCGCGTGTCTACCCGATAAGGATAGCGCTCATTGTTAAATGAGACGTTGGCTCGACGATTTGGAACAATATGCCGTTGATGTTATTCTTGAAAAGAAAAACGGTGCGCGCGCTGTACTTCTTAGGGCTATTCTCAAACTTCTCTCATTTATTTATCTGAGCATTGTCCAAGCCCGGCTGCATCTTTACAGGACCCGGATTTTCCGAGACAGGCAACTTGGGTGTCCCGTCATTAGCATTGGAAATCTCACGGTTGGAGGCACAGGAAAAACGCCTGTTGTCGAAAAATTCGCCATAGCGTTGCAGAGCGGTGGCCGGAAAGTTGCCATTCTGAGCCGCGGATACAAAAGTATCGACGGACGGCGTAAACGGAAGTGGTGGGAGCGACTCCTCGATGATGGAAAAGATGTCTCTCCCCGCGTTGTGTCAGACGGCGAGACTGTTCTCCTTGATTCGGCGGCTTCAGGAGACGAACCCTTCATGCTCGCGTCCAATTTGAGAGGAGTGGCTGTAGTGGTAGATAAGGATCGGATAAAGGCTGGATTGCACGCAATCAATTCACTTGGCGCAGACACGTTAGTATTGGACGACGGATTACAGTACCTTCCTCTGAAACATCGGTTGGACATTGTTTTGATTGATCGTCAAGCTCCGTTCGGGAACGAACATTTGCTTCCACGCGGCACTTTGCGTGAGCCACCCAAGAACCTGCGTCGTGCCAGCTACATTTTTATCACCAAATGCAATGGAGAGTCGAATGACGATTTGATTCGACGCATTCGTCGTTACAATCGAACTGCTGAGATCATCGAGTGCGCCCACAGACCGTTATACCTCCGGCATGTTTATGAGGACAAACGAGTTCCGCTATCTTACCTTCAGGGGGCCTATATAGGCGCGTTGAGCGGGATCGCCGCGCCGGAAAGCTTTGAAGATGGATTGAGAAAGTTGGGTGCCAAACTTGAGCTCTATCGACGATTTGCTGATCACCATCGTTACACTGCAAAAGAACTGACGTCGTTCATTCAGCGATGTGTGCGTCGGGATGTCAGCGCAATTATCACCACTGAGAAGGATGCAGTTCGGTTCCCGATCGTAAAGCCGCTCAGTGTTCCAATTTACTATTTACGAGTTGAAATTGAAATTCTCACGGGTCATGAGACGTGGGAGCAATGCGTCAGAAGAATCTGCCAGCCCCCACAGGTAATAATGTCAGGAGACTTCGCTAAGATAGGCTTCTGATCACGCCGAGAGCCAGGCTGCATCGCGCTAGGAAGCCGGTAAGCAACGAAGGTCTTGCATCGCGCTCAATGAAGCGATGACTTCGCTCTCTATACCGGTAAGTACGTTTGAAAAGACCCTGGTTGCCCAGCAGGAGCCTTTAGCGCGGCAGAGCCTCGGCCTTCTCAAATCCGGGTAATTTCATGACATCGACTAATTGGCCGGTTCGAGTGTTTTATGTTCGCTTAAACGATTCAAACCGTGTTTTGTTTCAGACAGGAGCCATGTCATCGCGGCATTCTAAACTGAGAATAGGAATCGTTGGTGCGGGTAGTATTGTTAAAACACGTCATTTGCCAGCGCTTCGCAGGATTCCAGACGTAGAGGTCGTAGCGATTTGTAATTCTACCTACGAGAGTTCTGAAACCTTCTGCAAGGAACAGCTTCCCAATGCCAAGGTTTATGGAAACTGGGCTGAACTCGTCTCTGATCACGAAATTGATATTGTCTGGATAGGAACACCGCCATACCTGCACTCGACCATTACCCTGTCAGCGCTTGAA
>JAFAXJ010000551.1 GCA_019241095.1 Verrucomicrobiota bacterium
GCCGCCCTCAAAACCTGGGTCACTCGCGGACTGCCATAACGCTTTTGATTTTGGACAAATACCGCCTCGATCCTTTCCATTAGCTGGCTTTCTTCGCTCTCGCGCTGGCTCTGAGCGCCCTTTGCCCACTGATAATACCCGCTACGCGATACCCCCAAGAGTTCGGCAACTTTCGTGGATACTGTATTCGACCGACAGCTGCTCAATCATCGCATACCGGTGCTCGGTTCTTCTCCCAGTATGCTCATAGCTTTTTTTAGGATGTCCCTCTGGCGCTTGAGCACTTCATTTTCCTTGTGCAAGCGCCGGTTCTCGGCCAAAAGCTCCTCTGGGTTGGCTGGCCCTGCATTGCCAAGCTCCAAGGCCGTTGTCCCGCTAGCCGGGCCGTAGCGTTTGCGCCAGGAATGTAAGCTCGCTTCGCTTACCCCAAGCTCCCGCCCAATCTGCACAATTGATCGACCGCCGTGGAGCGTCAGTTCTACGGCCTGACGCTTGAAATCCTCCGTATAAACCTTCTGCAATTTCTTTTCGGACATCTCTTCTAATCTCTTTCTCTGCCTTTATGCTCTTTAGTCTGTGTCCGTCAAATCGGGGGAGGCTCACAACGATTTTTACCGTGCCTTCACTTTCAAGGCGTCCCCCTTCCATAGCCTCAAAAAACTGGCCGTCCGCTACAGCCCAATACCCGTGAGTAGAAGCGGCGTCGACAGGACACATCCACGAGGTTCCATCGGCCCGGTATTCGTAGACGTGACGCCCGGAGGACCAGTAGCCAACTATCTGTTTTCTTAGCGAGGCGTCATCGGCTTTTGCGGAGACGGTTAACACTAATAAGAGTGCAAAAGGTTTTTTCATCTTATATTAGGTTCCTTTCTTCCTCTTTCTCTTTCGCTTTTAGAAAAGGGGGTTTCTTCTTTTCCTTCGTCCTTTTCACCTTTTTTCTTAAAGGGCGAGGCTGCTCCCGGGAAAGCCGGTTTCGAAGAGCTGGTCCCGATGTTAAAGGAGGTCGTTCCGGCGTCGTTCTCGAAAAAACGCTTTTCCGCGCTGTTCCCGGCTTTTCCGGGCGGCGGTCTGCTTTCCGATTTAGCGGGCATAAGCGCTTTTCCTCACCATAAACATTACATTTTCTGGAAAAATCTCATCTTCTAATCGCGAAGAGCGAGGAGGGGCGTCTTTACAGATAAGAGCTATTTTGAATATAGATCGCTCGCCCCCGATGCCGCTTCTCCCTCGGAGGCCCGAAGCACCGCCCTGCTTCCTCGCGAACGCCCGACGGGGTAGACAATTCTTCGACGCGGCCCGTTCGTCCTCTCGTCGGTGGGGAAATGTTATAGAATGAATACGCGTTCTGACCTATCCACTGTCGAGAGCTGTTCGGAGATCCCGGCTTGCCGGGGACCGGAGGTGCTATGTCTATTAATGGAAGTTGCCAGCCAGGTTTCCAAGTACGTAGGCATCAGCCGCTGTACCTGCGAGTCCAAGAAGAGTCATTAGTAATTTCCTTTCAACAGTGAATTGTTGGTTGTATTTCTCATCGATATTATCATCTGTTAGGTAGGGGGCGGGTCACCCTGCCCCCGCCGGTTATTCAGTTAGCGTTTTGCGCATCAGGCACGAAGAGCGCAACAACCACAGCGATGATACCCAGGGCGATTACGGCCCAGGCTTCACCGGGTGAACATGCACGGACCATCGCCTCTGCTATGGGATTGTCCGTAGGCACGCTGCCGAGCTTTTCCAGCACAGTACTGAAATCAACAGCAGCTACGATGGCTGCGATGATTCCAATACCGGCGGCCCAGCCTACGCGCTTAAACAAGGCCAACACAATGATGGCAACACCCAAACAAGCAACGATTTTACCCTCACCTGCAAGGTAACTGATGCTACCAAGAATCGGAACATGCATTACCGGTAACAAGCATCCCAAAAGGATGGCAGCACCGCCAGCGACTGAAATTAATGATTTTCTGTTCATGAAGATATTAGCAGAGTTCAGTTAGCTTGATCCAATTCAGCCTGTTCCTTGCGCATCTCCTCTTGGGCGATGTGCAAGAATTGCGAGATGCTGGCCGCATCCTTGTAGCCGTAGGTCACTGCGCACGATTTGATGGCGCTGACAACGATGGGATTATCAGGACCCAGGCCGCCAAACATCCCAGCATACATGTCACCGACTTGAACCGCACACTTGTTCATGCCGCCCATGTGTCGATTGGTTTCAGCCTTTGGTAGCAGGGTGATCCAATGAGTATACCTGCTAACTATACTGTATACAGTGACGGTTTCCTAGACGTAGACTTAAGAACTCTTTAGGTGATCTGCATTTACCGCAACGGACCGATTCAGAAGTGAAGATGAAGTTTCCCACCCCACCCATCCTGCCGAGTACGGATGATCTGCATCAGGTTGAACAATGGCTAGGTCACATTAATAGGCATCTTGACGGCATTGTTGCCAAACGCGCTGACGCCCCATACCGACCTGGAGATAAGCAAACAAATCTAAAGCTCAAAAATATCACAGTGTCGATTGTGTCATTGGAGGATATCGTGACCACGAGATAAGAAGCGGCCACAATGAGATTTTATTAGGCCTTTTGGATTCGAACTCTCAACTGCAGTACGTCGGCTCAGCGGAAATAGATTTACGCCAGAAAAAACAAGTTGGTAAACTTCGGCCAGTAAAAGCAACGCCATTCTATGGCCGTCAACCAGGCGAGAAATCCCATTTCAATAGTCTGCCGGCCGGGCCGTGGCAGCCTGTAGCTCCCGAGATCGTAGTCGAGGCGAGTTTCGATCATTTCAGCGACGGTCGTTTTCGGCATGGGTGCACATTAATACGCATGCGGCCTGACAAAACACCCCAAGACTGTTTGCTCGAACAGGTATCAGGTTCAAACGAGCTAAAACCTATATTCAAATCACTTGTGCGTTGAGCAATTAGCTAAGCGTTTGCGAAAATGCTCCAAATCGAGGCTTTTCCAGATCGAGCGTACTCCACCGGGAGAAACTAAAATCCCGCGCTTACGCAGCTCGTTGCTCACCCGCACTTGGCCGTAGGCAGGCTGTTCTAACGCGAAAGCCAGCACCGCTTGCTCGATCTTGGAATCGACCCGGTTCTTCAGCAGCGCTTTACGCCGGCTGATATCCTGCAGAGCTGCTTCGCCGCCCTGTTCATACAGATCGCGGAAACGGTAGAAACTATCCCGGCTAAAACCCATGACCTTACAGGCCTTTGATACGCTTTCCAATTGGGTGAGGTTCGAGCCTGGTATTTAGCAAGAAAAGTAATGTCGCGGTTGGCAACCGAGCGGGTTAAGCATTGCTTATGCCGCCCGTATAGGCGTAAAATCTTCGTGAAGGCTGCGAAGGCCCAGATCAAATTACTCCAAAAGCAGGCCACTTTTTGTGACAATAGAGAACCTTCTTTTAGACAGCAACGTCTCCAGGCCTTTTCCGCATTTCTGGGAGAATATTTTCGGTTCCTGCCACGCACCAGTCACTCTCAACGAATCCTGGCGCAACGATGCAAGGCTGCTGCACGAGCTTCTGGGCCGAAAATATATTCGTTTTCACGGGATTTTCGATCGCGACGTCGGACTGCTTGACCGGGTGACGAACGAAGGGCTGGTCTTGAACTTTACTCGACTTGATATGATTTACGATGGCTTGCTCGAGATCGGACTCCGGCCTTTTGTAGAACTAAGTTTTACCCCGCCGGAATTGGCACAAGAACCGAAAGTCTTACATCCTTTTTGGTATCATCAGTGCGTTTCTGCCCCGCGCAGTTATAGTCAGTGGTACGAGTTTATAATCAGATTTTTAGCGCATCTCGTTGAGCGTTACGGCGTGAACGAAGTCGGAGAATGGTTTTTCGAAGTTTGGAACGAACCCAACATCGATTTCTGGGCCGGCGAGCCAAAGTTTGAGACCTATTGCGAACTCTACAAGGCTACAGCTCGTGCGGTCAAAGAGGTTGATTTTCGGCTGCGCGTTGGTGGACCGGCAACCGCAGCAGCCGAATGGGTCGAGCCTTTTATCGCATTTTGCGTGAAGAACGAGGTCCCAGTCGATTTCATTTCTACTCACTGTTATCCAAATGATCCTTATAAGATGCTCGGCTTTCCCGAGCCACCCAGGCTGAAAGAGACAGTTTATCTGGTATCCAAAAGGGTGCGCTTACAGGTTGAAAATTCGCGGATGCCGGAATTACCGATTTTCTTAACCGAGTATAATGCCGGCTTTGGTGAGAAACATGGTCTGGATGGCCCTTACGTGGGTGCTTGGTTGGCCAACAATATCAGGCTTTGCGACGGAATATTGAACGAAATGGCTTATTGGACCTTTACAGATGCCATGTTTGAAGAAGGTGGGCCATTTCGTTCACCATTCCAAGGACCAAATTTTTTGAATCGGGACAAGGGAGGCTTCGGCCTGATCGCCACGCACAATATCCCTAAAGCGGGCTTTAATGCTTTTCGCTTGTTACATCGGCTTGGCGACCAGCGAATCCCGTTTGGTTCCGAGAACGCTATCCTCACGAAATCTTCAGAGACGCAAAACCTAATCCTTGCGCTTTGGAATTATTGCGATCTCGGAGCCGAAGGAGAGGAGAAGCGCTTCAGAATCCAGCTGGTAGAACCGGAGCTATACCGGCGGGAGGTCTCTTTTCAAGTCGTAGATGAGATCCACGGCAACGCCGCGAACTGCTGGAGTCAGATGGGCAGTCCCCAGTTTCCGACTAGGGAGCAAATTTCCAAGCTACAAACAGCAGCAAGGGTTCCGAAGCATGTGACAGCTTCCTTGGATGATGTAATTAGCCTGAATCCGAATGCTCTGGCTTTGATCGAAATCATCCATAGATGAGCATAATACTTCAAACCGCATGCTTGCGACAAACATAGGTTGATCGCTTCTACTTCTTTCTGCTGTACTCGACTTTTGATGTCCTTCAAATGCTTGAGCAGAGTCAGTCGGGCATCGGACGTTGATCGGTAGCTATCAAGCCAGATGATTGTATTTTCGAAGAGCGGCCTTCTGGTAAGCATCGATCACCCTAACCCTGATTGAGACATGGTCCTGGCTAGCTACCGATAGTAATGCAGCCCTGATCGCCTTGACCGACAAACCTCGACAAAAGATGACAAGGCAGTTTCTACATTAGCTTATTTGCACAGTGTAGCAGATTAAGCCGGCCTCAACTTTTCTGCTCCCTCTTTTTACGCCCGGTCTACACAGTAGAATATGCTTAGGATAGCCTCATTGATTTAAGCGAACAGGCTTGTTCACCAGCGTTAGTTCCTGACATTAACCCCTTTTCGTAGTTTGAATGAATTTATAGCTGAAATTAGTAAACCAAATCTCGATCAAACACCAGCGGCTTAACGGTCTTCTCAATCAGTTATCCAGTTGGAATAAATTATCACCTCAGTACCCAACTATACGTGAGCCGAACAGTTACCCCTATCAAGGGAGGTTTTCTTAGATTAGCTTTGATTGGTTTTCTTGCGAGTATACCTGCGGGACTCTTAGGAAATGGATCTGAACAAGATGTGCAGCAGCCTTTACGCGCTTAGTTATACAGGCGATTGGAGATAAGTCGCGCGGGAAAGCCGCGCTTTGTTCGAAGTCCATGACGTCCCATTTTTCCGCCGCTCGTTTGCTCGGTCGCAACCGGTTGGGGTTTGCTGGGCACTAAACTGGTTTGGGGTTAAATAACCCAGTGCGCTATGTTTCCGGTGCTGATTGTATTCGATCCGCCACTGCTCAAGGATGATGCGCGCCTCAGACAGCGAGGGGAACAGTTCCCGGTTGAGACATTCATCGCGCAGTTTGTCGTAGAACCTCTCAATGTAGGCTTGTTCCCAAGGAGACCCCGGTTGAATGTACAGAGTTTTTTTGATCTGTTGGTCGGCAAACCAGTCCTGGATGGCTTTGGCGATAAACTCCGGACCATTATCGCTGCGCACATACTGCGGCGCGCCGTAACGCTTTATGGCGGCTCCAGTACCGTAATCGCATCGACGGCTCGGATTGAATAGCCGACGTGAATCACCAAAACTTGTTTGGTGTACTCGTCGATTAAGCTGAGTATCCGCAAGGTTTGACCGTGGTCGGTTTGATCGTGAATTAAATCCCAACCCCAAACCTGGTTGCGACGCTCTGCGCGCTGGCGTTGACCGTTAGTCGGCCCAAGGCGCAGCGTGCGTCGTTGCCGTTTACGGACCTGAAGGCCAGCTTCACGGCGCAGCCGTTGCACTCGCTTCGGGTTGACTTTGCCACGGCGCCGGCGCAACAGTCGCCGTGATGCGCCGATAACCGTAGCGGGGATGCTTCTCGCTCAGTTGCACAATCTCCTGGTTGAGCTTTGGTCACTGGGGCTCTTGCGCGAGACCAGGTAAAAGCTCGAGCGCGCCAAACCAAGAACCCGACATGCTTGAGCCGCGTTGCTCAAGCCTTCTTCCACCAGGTACTTTACCGGCCGCCGT
>JAFAXJ010000681.1 GCA_019241095.1 Verrucomicrobiota bacterium
GCTCAAGCTCCCTGGAACCGAAAAAAAATCGTGTGGCGCTCGATTGGCCGCTTGATCTTTTTTCTCCGAAGATTTTGTGCAGTACCTTGAATCATCGCTCGACGAAGCGAATGTTTGCTTCAGTTCCAGATGGTGAACGACCCGAAAACATCACAACCCTGCCTGTTAGCTAACCGGGAAGTTTCAGACGTACGAAATGTGAAGAGAACTTTGAAGCACTCTGTACTGAACTGTCAACAGCGGCGATTGGAAGCGGCTTGTGTTCGAGGTTCAACCTTCGTCAACGGTAACGACTATCTTTCCGATTTGCTCGTTCGATTCCATATAACGATGCGCGTCCGCAATTTTTGAAAGAGGAAAAGTCTTTGCGATGATTGGATTGATCGTTCCCTTCTCGAGTTTTTCGTACACCCAATTTTTGGCTCGCTCGAGCCGATCTGGTCGCTGAACGATGGAAAACAACGTATAACCTCGAATTACCAGATTGCCTCTAATTGCTGCCGCCAATGGAAACGGTGTCGGCTCGCCCGAAAGTGCACCGTACACGAAAACAGTTCCTTCAGAACACATTGACTGAGCAACGCCCTCTAACTCAGGACCGACAACGGGATCAAACGCAAGGTTAGCTCCTTTGCCATTAGTCAACTCGCGCACTCGTTGTGACCAATCGCCTTCACTCTTTGTGTTCACGACAAACTTAGCCCCGGCCTGCTGTAATTGATGCTCTTTGGAAGGATTGCGGGTTGTTGCAATCGAAACTGCTCCCACAGCATTGGCCATCTGAATAGCTGCGATCCCGACACTGCTGGCCGCCGCAGTAATGAGTACGAGGTCACCTTCGCGCATTCCTCCGAATTCGATGAGACCATAAGCGGTTAGATACTGCATCCAAATGGATGTTCCTTGCAAAGGGCTAAGTTTTTCCGGGTACTTTGTTAGGGAATAGGCTGGAAGAATCGCTATCTCGCCGTACGTACCGTATTGGCGCATCGAAAAAGACGGAATTGAGCTTACGGTATCGCCAGGCTTGAGGTTTTCCACTCCGGGCCCCAAAGCCTCGACGATTCCGGAAGCCTCGTAGCCAATCAGGGATGGTAACTCTGGTTGTTCCAGATATTTGCCCTCTCGGAACATTGCTTCCGCCCGGTTCAGGCCGATTGCTTTAACCTTTAAGCGTACCTGACCAGCTTCAGGTTCAGGAAGGGGCATCTCTTCGAGACGCAATACTTCAGGGCCACCGGTCTGATGAAAGCGCACAATCTTTGGCATTATCAAAAATCGGGCAGTCTCATCATCGGTCAAGGCGAAGTGTTCGGTCATGCCGAAGTGCGCGATTCAGCTGAATCGTCCGATGAAGCCGAAGAGCGTTGAGGCCAGAGTGAAGCCGAAAGCAGGGTGAATCGGGGAATAGCGCTATGTAAGCATAGCGCGCCTTCCAGGTCGGGAGCGCACCGTTTGAATGCTCAGACACACCGTTTTAGCGCTAAAAATGCGTGACAAGGGGATCCCGCTGATTTCATTAACATTCGCGAGGAGATAATGCATGACTGAGCCTATCACCGTGATCTTCAAAGATGATGGCACTATTCCTAACAGCAGGTTTCCGATCCTTCTTTATCGACGAATATTGAATGTGTCTGACAAAGATCCCGCCTGTTCAACGGAGAACTTATTCGCAGCCAATGACTGGACAAGGCCTTGGCGGAATGGAGTTTATCCGTACCATCACTACCATAGTACAAGCCACGAGGTTTTAGGCGTGTACAGCGGCTCAGCAACTATCCGTCTTGGAGGCGAAGACGGTACCGATTTCACCGTGCGTGCCGGAGACGTGATTGTTATTCCCGGCGGTGTTGGTCACAAGAACCTGGGCTCAAGCCGAGATTTCGCGGTTGTCGGGGCGTACCCGGAAGGGCGAGACTGCGATTTGCTTAGAGGCAAGCCAGACGACCGGCCAGCTGCTGACCGAAACATCGCAAGGTTACCTATCCCAAAAGCAGACCCAATTTACGGAGAACAAGGGCCTCTGAGAAAGGCCTGGAATTAATCAGCCTTTCGCTTTGAAAAGACCACCGCCTAACGGTTGAACACCAGACATTCTATAAAGACGCATGCTGAGCCCTTTTCTAGGTTCCGGAAATGTAAACTGAAAGTTTTTGCTCGCCAAAGCTTCATAGATGTCTTTCGCCGTAAGAGGGTTTTTGCTACCCTTAAGAACTTCTACTACGGCTGGAGCCAATGTGCCTTTTACTCCGGGAGTTGACTGGCGCTCGGGTGCAGGACGGGCAACCGGCTTCTTCGAAGGCGCCTTTTGCCTGTTTGCAGCTGTCGATGCCTTGCTAGTGACTACCGCGGACGAACTCCCGTCTTCACCACCATTATTCAGTAGCTCCCTAAGCTGATTTTCAAGACTCTCAATTTCTTCCGCAAGTTCCGCGGCCCTCTTTAGATTAACTGATGTTGGATGCACAGATTAATGTTAAATCAAATTATGACGAACATAGTATATTTTGAAACCTTATGCAATAACTTTCGGCCGCTATGCTGTGCTGCAACTTGCGAAGCTAAGCAGGAATCTCCGCTGAAGTGATTAACATAACTTTTTGTAGAGATCGAATCCAATGCCAGTCATCATACTCGCTAGCTTTGATTCCGTTTAACGGGCGCGATAATCGGTCATTGGAGACTGCGTGCCTAATCAGAAGCGGAGCTGTAATCACATAGCTCCTTTGTGAATAATATTGCAACGCACGATGCT
>JAFAXJ010000059.1 GCA_019241095.1 Verrucomicrobiota bacterium
CATCCAATCTATCCAATTACTTTTGCTGAGTTGAAGAAAGATCGTGAATGGCTAACGAAAAAGACGAGAAACGTAGCATAGTTGAGGATTTAGCTCGGGCCAGAATGGAGCTGAGCGATCAGACCATTCAGATCCGCAGAGGTTTAGACGTCTCCACTCATGTCCAGACATCTATTAGACGTCACTCTTATGGCTGGCTCAGCGTGGCTGCCATATTGGGCTGGATCTTGTCACGGCTTCCTACCCGTAAGAGGAAAATCTATCTCGAGGCGGGCACGAAAAGAAAGCTGGGCGAGAAGGGTGCTGGAGGCGGTCTGCTTGGGTTGCTTTTCAAGAGTGTCTGGGGACTTGCCAGACCAGTGGTGACGGCGTATTTCACCAAGAAATTATCGGATTCGATGGCTAAATAGGATTCGCGTAGCCTTTCACTGAATGCGGAACCGGCATCTGAGGTCAATCTCAGAGGCCGCACCGACTGCGGGTATTCGATCGCGACCCCAATGGCAACCATTGTACAAGGCGATTTGATCTGATATTAAGGAGGGCTTGCTCCGTCATTTTCGCCCGAACTTTTTCTCTAAATCGCTGTAGGAGATCTGGATCATGGTGGGTCTGCCATGCGGACAGCAGTAGGGCAGGTCGCAGCAGAGAAGGTCTTCCAGCAGTTTTTGGATTTCCGGAATTCGGATTTCATCATTGGCTTTAATCGCGTGCCTGCACACGGTTTTCGCAATTGCGTCCTCTCCCATGCGTAACCGCGAAGTCTGAACGGTCATTGACCGTAACTCGTCCACTAAAAGGCGGACTGTAGCGGTTGGATCGTCGGTACGGAAAAATTGAGGAATGCCGTCAATTTTCAATGTGGAGTTGCCGAAAGGCTCAAGGGCGAAACCCATTTTTTCCAGAACCGGTGCGTTAGCTGCAATCCAATCGTAATCTTTGGGCATGAGTTGTACCGTCAGCGGAATGAGCAGACGCTGTATTGGCACCCCGGCGGTTTCCATTTGACGCCGAAGCTGTTCAAACAGAATGCGTTCATGCGCAGCGTGCTGGTCGACTAGAACCAATCCCTCGGTACTCTCCATCAAAACGTAAAGTTTTCCCAGCACGCCTACTATTCGGAAATGTTCAACAGAATTCTGCAGGGTCTTACATTGTTCCGGTAAAGCCGGTTGATGATTTCCCGTTGAGACAGATTCATCTAGTTCAGGGAAAACGTTTGCCTGCGAGCCTTGCGCAGCGGCCGTCTCGACCGAATAGAGCCAGTCCTTTCTCAACGCGAATTGTTCAGCAGGTGGAATTAGATCTTGTGTAGACTGAGGCTGCGTCGCCGAATTCGTGCGCGAGTGTTTCGAAAGCTCTGACCCACCGAAGACCTGACGCGATTTGTTATCTTTGAGGGTGTTTTGGATTGCATTCGCGACCGCTTCGCGCACTCGATCGGGTTCACGGAAACGCACTTCTCTTTTGGAAGGATGTACGTTCACATCAACCAGTTCCGGATCTATCCATAATAAAAGGAACATGACAGAAAACTGACCTTTCATCAGGGCTGTGTGATATCCTTCTCTAATCCCGTGCTGGACAGTGATGTTCTCGATTGCACGACCGTTCACGAACACGATTTGTTCAGCTCTTGTTGAACGAAAAATCCCGGGCTTGCCAATCAGGCCGGAAACTTGGATTCCGTGGTAAGCAGCCGGCTGAATCTCAAGCAGTTGTTCCAGAAACTCAGGACCGCGAAGATCACGAATGCGCTCATTCAAGGACCCTGCGGCAGGGGCATGAAAAATCAGGTTCTGCTCACGTCGAAAGACAAAACCAACTTGAGAATGGCCGACTGCTTGGAGCAGTAACTGATGCTGGATATGGCTGGTTTCGGTGTTTTCGCTTCGTAAGAATTTGCGGCGCGCTGGTAGGTTATAAAAAAGGGACCGGACTTGGATTGCGGTACCTGGCGCTTCGCCAGAAACCTTTACCTGGTCGATTTTACCCCCATTTACGACAATCTCTGTTCCCTCCAAAGCGTTTGCCAGGCGCGTGGTCATGCTGAAACGGGAAACGCTGGCGATGCTGGGCAAGGCTTCTCCTCGAAAGCCCAAAGTTTGAATTCTGGCCAGATCATGGCCAGTGCGGATTTTACTGGTAGCGTGCCTTTCGAGACTTAACAAAGCGTCGTCTCGGTCCATTCCGGTCCCATTATCAATTACTCGGATGACTGCCGCCCCGCCCCGCACGATTGCAACTTCGATCTGTGTTGCGCACGCATCGATGCTGTTTTCAACCAGTTCCTTAACAACGGAAGCTGGACGTTCGACCACCTCACCGGCAGCAACCTGACTGGCGACATCATCCGATAAGAGAACAATTCGACCCATGTAAACTCGAAGCCTGACTGTAGGTTGAACCAGACCTATTTGCTAACCTCAACTTTGGGGTTTTGTGAGGCTCCTAAAGTTGGCGGTAATGTTTGATCGCCATGTGGTCCTTAGCGCTACTCGCATTGCAATTCCAGGTCTCGGAAGTTTGACTTAAAGCGGCGCGTCGCGTAAAGAGTTGATGCGATGATAGCTGTTACGGAGTCTGCTGTTCGCCACCTACAGGACCTTGTCGCGGATAATCCACAATATCGCGACAAAGGTCTGAGGATTCTCGTTGAAAAGGGCGGCTGTGCCGGAATGCAGTATGTTTTAGAATTTGATCGGGCCAAAGAAGGCGATCATCGTGTCAGGAACGATGGTGTGGAAGTTTTGATCGACTCTCTCAGTGCAGAATATCTGAAAGGCTCTACGGTCGACTTCGCCGATGGGCTGACTGGCGCAGGTTTTACGATCAGGAATCCGAATGCCGCAAGAAGTTGTGGTTGTGGCACCTCCTTTGAGATAGTTCCTGAGTAGTAGCAGCTGCTGTCTGGGTTCGCGGCGTTTGCCGTGTTCTCGACACCATGAAAACGGCCGCATTCCTGGGATACAAAAGACGACTGAGGCATCAAGAATCGGACAATCTCTTCGGTTGGAGCGTTTTCATTCTTCTATTGTGCGGATTTGCTCTCAGTTGCTGGATCGGAACGTTTTATATTTTCACACATCCCGAACAGCCGTTTAACTATCAGATTCTTTCTAAACTAAAAAAACTGGATCCGCCGAGACGTTTTCAGCTGACCGCTGCACCTTCTGGTGAGTTTCTTTCGCCAGAGAAGCTATTGGCAACATTCGGCGCCATGAATTTGGGACAGCTGATCGACAAGAGCAATTCTCTGTTACGTTCGTACATCCGAAATTATGATCACGAAGTTACAAAAATACCGTACGTAACAGGCAAGTTCGTCATTATTGACAGCTTTCCCCTTTCCGGAAACACCTTTTTTGGCTCCGGAATGGCAGTGCTGGCTCACTCACTCGATGTGCCATCCGTGTATATTGAGCATTTCTATCCAGCAAATTCGGATAGGGTTTCTGCAATGCGCCAGGTTCTTAAGACGGGGCTCGGAATTGAATTGCGGCGATCCCTGGACCTGTCGGCGGTAATTCATATTACGAGTTTGGGTGAGGGTAGGCTGCTTTTCAGCTGCGTCCCACTGCTCTATGGATCTTACGGTGTTTCGGATTCCGGCGCGGGTTTTCAGCTTGAGCCCCCAAAAGCAGTCAATCTCAAAGCCGGCCTGCCTCTGGTGAAGGAAAATGAACTAACTGATGCCGAGAAACGATTCACCGTGTACACCCGTGCTTCAGGCCATCGAGAGGTTGCAGCTGTACCGTCCAAATTGAAATCTAATCTGATCAGTTCGGATATCGCGTCGACCTCCCCGCTTAAAACTGAACCAATCGAAAGTTCTGGCCAAGCTTTGAAGCCAACTCCAAACGGCTCGCCGGTTACGGTTGCGAAAACCGATTCTCCGCCCCGAGCGGTTCTTGTGGTTTCTTCCTCTTTCCCCCATACAGCAAAAACGTCGAGTATTGCAGCTGCTTCCCCTTCACCCAACCCTGTGCATGTGCCATTGCAGCCATTTCTGACCGCATCGCCGCCACCTTCTACTACCACGCGATCTGTAGGATGGCAGATCTATCGCGCGGGCCAAATGCCGCGAGGCCGCTTGCTCGACGTCGAACAGACGGCGGAGTTGGCCGACAAAGGTGTATTGAATCAGGTCATGTACTTGCATGGCGACTTCACGGTAACGGCAGCAAAAGATAATCGAGCGGTTTTAAGACCTCACCAATCATTGACTGACCGCGTATTGAACAGGGGTAACGCGAGAGTCATTGTAGAATTCCCAGAAGCTGCCGGACCGCCGCGCCAGGGCGAAACCTTTCAACGGGCGGGCGACCGTCCATTTCAAATCGTTGATGTTCGAAGAGGCTCTGATGGTCAGGTTAATATCTACGCTCGCGAGATCACTTCTGAATAGAAACTTGTGGCTTATAGACACTTATGAGTCCGTTGGGTCCTGGAAGACGCAAAATGAATGCAACGACTCAAAGTGAGAATATCCATGGCACGGCCAATGCTACCCGGAGTTTTACGGCAAGAAGCTCCAACGATATCCACCGGTCCCGTATTTCCCTAAACTTCTTTTATATTGTTTTATGACATCGACTCCGGTCCTTTACACAAGGAAAAACCCTTTTCCGGCAAAACTCGTTGAGAATCGTCGGCTGAACCTCACGGGTTCTGAAAAGGAAACGCGCCACTACGTTTTTTCGCTAAGCGGATCGGGCTTTGCATATGATGTAGGTGACTCGATCGGTGTGTTTGCACAGAACGACCCCGAGTTGGTAGATCAAATTCTGCAGGCGTTACGATTCAGTGGTGATGAAAGCGTCACCAACAAAGAGGGTGAAAGCTTCACGATTCGTGAGGGTTTACTACAAAATTTTCAAATTACACAACCCTCCCGCCAATTTCTGGAGGCCATCGCACAACGTTCCGAAGGTACTGACGAACTTAAAGAATTATTACAGAGCGATCGGACGAAAGAACTAGAGCACTACCTTTGGGGGATGGAAGTAATTGACTTTCTGATCGATCGTCCTTCAATCCGGTTTACTCCTCAGGAGTTTGCAGCAACTCTCCGTAAACTACAGCCGCGTCTCTATTCCATCGCTTCCAGTTTGAAGGCGTTTCCCGAGTCGGTGCACCTTGTGATCGCAACCGTCAGATACGAAAGCCACGGACGGCCAAGGAAGGGGGTTGCGTCTACCTATCTTGCGGAAAGGGTCACTCCCAATTCTGCAGTGCCGATATTCGTGCACGTGGCAAAAGGGTTTCGACTGCCTCAGAATCCAGTCACTCCCATCATTATGATTGGCCCTGGAACCGGAGTCGCTCCATTCAGAGCTTATCTGCAAGAGCGACACGCTACGGGCGCCCCTGGAAGAAACTGGCTCTTTTTTGGTGAGCAACGATTTAAATGTGATTTTTTTTACCAGGAGGAGTTTGAGTTTTTCCAGAAAGTCGGTGTGCTGACCCGATTTTCAACTGCTTTTTCCCGTGACCAAGCTCACAAAATTTACGTCCAACACCGTCTTCTCGAAAACAGTAAAGACATTTACGCCTGGCTTGAGGAGGGTGCTCATCTGTACGTCTGCGGCGATGCCGCTCGGATGGCCAAGGATGTCGATGTAGCTTTGCACCAGATCGTTGCGACCGAAGGCGGTAAAACACCCGAACAGGCCGCCGAATACATCGAAGCTTTGCGCAAGGAAAAAAGATATAAGAAAGATGTCTACTAGGCGCCTTGCAGGTCTCGATTGAATGTTCCTGACGGGCCTAACGCTTCGAACTTTCACGAACCCGAGCGCAATCCTGTTCTTTCAATCCCGCGCAGGAATGACTGCTTAGCTTGATTGCGACGTTTTAATTTTTTCAAACTAGCGCCTCATTGCCGATCGACGACCAATGTTTCGTCATGCCACCTTTTTAACCAGCGTATTTAGAAGCTCTTCTGCGCTTGTAAGCCCAATCGGCAAACCTTCGATATCAACCACGACAGCCAAACTTTGAGGCGACGCACGGAGACGGCGAAGAACAATGGAAGCCAACTCATCGGGTTTAACCTTGAGCACACGTCTGATATACCGCCTCAGATCAAACTGCTCAGGATCATCAATGATCAGGTCAAAAACATTTAAAACCCCGATAACCCTGCCAGATGTATCTATCACGGGACAGCAATCGTGGCGCGATTGTCGTGTAAGCTGGATAACCTGATCAAAACTCGCGTCCAGTTGAACCGCGCTGCTTTTCGCAAATTTCGCCATGATATCGGCAACCCTGACACTCCGAAAATCGACAACGTTATGGATCAGTTGCCTCTCAGTACTGGTCAGCATTCCCATGCGTTCAATTTCACTCGTCACATACTTGAGATCCTCGCGAGCAACGAAGATATCGGTCGAGCGCTTTAGTCCAAGAGCCTGCTTTGCGAATGTCGCTCCGAGATAGATGAAAGGAGTCAAAATAATTGAGGCAATTTCCAGCCCAATAGCAAGGGTTGCCAGCACGCGGTACGGCAGACGACGAAAAACAGCTTTTGGCAATAGCTCGACGACGAGAACGAACAAAGGAAGCGCAGCAAGGGAAGCAAGAAGATATCCGGGGCGCCCCAGCCAGCTTACAAAAGCGTCTGCAATCAGCACCAGCGCCAGAATATTTAACAGGTTGGTGACGAGCAACACGGTAACTAAAAAGCGCGCCGGGCTTTCCAACACTTGCTCAAGTTGCAGTGCCGCCCGATCTTTCTGACGCGCTAAATGTCTCAGCCGTAACCTGTTAAGAGAAAGCATCCCCGCTTCGGTGCCGGAAAACAAGAAAGAGAAAAGCAAGCAAAGAATGATCAATACCCAGTTCATT
>JAFAXJ010000281.1 GCA_019241095.1 Verrucomicrobiota bacterium
TCTCCGCGACGGGAGCGCTTTTTTTTCTTTTCAGATAATCTGCCCGGCGACGACGCTTCTCGACCTTATTATGCTGTTTGCCCATAGAATGGCTACTTAAGGCCAGGACTGACAGCCTGGCAATAGCAGACAAATTCTATTACGCACAGACTGTTCAGAAATGGGTTCTCTGTGAGTGAATGTTCTTTCGAAGCGATTCTTTCAGGAACCTTTTAAGGTTCCGCTGCCACAAGTTCCCGGTTCTGGCGCTCCGCAAATTCGAGATGAAATTGTTCTGGGCGCGGCGCTGGACCGTTCGCATGGGTTCGACCCCAATAACTGCTAAAGGTCTCACCCGATCGGCGGCCGGCGACAAAGTCTGCAAGCAACTCCCTGATTTTCCCAGGAATCTCATCGAGCCCTATGGTCTTCTCCTGCAATCCGGCCAAGCGCTCGCCCGTAATTGAGCCGCCGACGTAATAAGCGTATTTACCGGGAGCGCGACCGACGAAAGCAACATCTGCGTTGTATGGGCGAGAACAACCGTTCGGGCACCCGGTCATTCGGATAAGAATCGGTTCCTTCTCAAGGCCAAATTCACGCAAAAGCTCGTCGACTCGATCAAGAACCAAATGAAAGACGCGCTCGCTCTCTGCCAAGGCGAGTCCACAGGTGGGCAAGGCGACGCATGCCTGCCCAAGCCGCCGCGGCTCCGTCAAATCCCCAGGGTCTGGTACGCCATAGCCGGAAAGGAGCGCATTTATCTCTCCTTTAAGTTTCGGGTCTATGTCGTGGAAGAGAATGTTGCAATTTGTTGTCAGCCGAATCGGAAACCGGTATTTCCGAGCGATTTCCCGGAAAGCAGTGCGCCATTGGGGCCCATCGCCATCTTTGATTCGGCCTTCCTCAATCCAGATTCCGCAAAAAAGCTTCCCGTCCCCTTGATCGTGCCAACCCAGGTAATCGCTCACGGTATCCCAAGCCACTGTCCTGGATTCGTCTACAGGAACGTTCAGCCGGGATATCACCTCGGCTCGGAACCATTCTATGCCGCGGTCGTCGATTAAATATTTTAAGCGCGCCCGCTTACGATCAGCGCGATTCCCGTAATCCCGTTGCGCAGTGACAACAGCGACCGCTGCTTGAACGGCGTGTTCGCGAGCAATGTAGAAAAGGGGCTGAGCCAGCGCGGGAAATGTCTCCAGCTTGCCGTGAGACATCCCGAACCCTCCGCCTGCCACGACTGTATAGCCTTCGACAACACCGTGCTCGACGCGAGATATGAAACCTAAATCGTTCGAATAGATATCGACGTCGTTTCTGGGCGGCACAGCGATCCCGATTTTGAATTTGCGCGGTAGATAATGTTTTCCGTAGATTGGCTCAGGATCCTCCGATTGACCCTGTCCGAAGCGCTCGCCATTCAGCCAGATTTCGGCATAGGCGGTGGTTCGTGCCAGGAAGGTATCGCTAATTTTTTTGGCCAATGTTTGCGCGTCGTTGTGAGCCGCATCGCGGAAGGGCGCTGCTGGCGCAATCGTGTTTCGAACAACATCTCCGCATGCTCCCCAGGTGGTAATGCCAGATTCATTGATTCGATTAATCGTATCCTGCAGGTTTCCCTTCAAAACCCCATGCAGTTGAAAGCCTTGCCTGGTTGTAATTCGAAGAGTTCCATTTCCCAGTTGACCAGCGACGTGGTCGTGTTGCAGGTACTGCTCGGCGCTCAAGGCGCCACCTGGCATCTTGGATCGCACCATGAAGATCCAAGCCTTGTCCAGATTTTGCTTTTTGCGCGCAACGCGCTGGTCGCGATCATCCTGCTGATAGGTGCCATGGAATTTCAGCAATTGATATTCTTCTTCGGAAAAATGAGAAGCATCGTTGTGAAGAGTTTCCTGAATGGTGCCACGCAGGGCTCTGCTTTCGGCCTTTATTTCTTCGACGCTCTTGGAAGGCATGATAATTCCCTATAGGATTAAGGTGGTTTTAGCTTACTTCAACTGATTTTGCGGGTTTGCCGGTGGAAGTTCTTGTTTTGCTGACTCCAGATTTCTGGTTATCAGTCCTTCAGGCGCTTAGGATTCACACTCACAGGCGCTGAAAGATCGCTGATAGTCGCGCGGAACTGTTGCGGCGCGATCTTGCTCTCTGGCTTTCTTTGCTGCCCGCAGCCACTGATCCGCTTCGGTCCATTGGTCGCAAGTTGTACCTTGCGGTTTGGGGCGGCCGATGTTAAACGAGCGAGTATGTCCCAGCCAGGTTTGCTCGCCTTTACCAAGATGAGCGGAGCGGGTAACGATTTCATTCTGCTCGATAACCGCCATGGCGAATTATGTCTGGAACGAGAGCAAATAGCGCTTTTGTGCGATAGGCATCGAGGGGTCGGAGCGGACGGCTTGCTCATCGTCGAACGACCTCAGGGGGCGGCTGATTTTCGGATGCGGTACTATAATCAGGACGGAGGCGAAGCTGAAATGTGCGGAAATGGCGCTCGTTGCTTCGCCCGTTATGCAGGAAGGTTGGATGGTTCGAAAACTTCCCTTAATTTCGAAACTGTTGCTGGTCTGATTGAAGCAAAGATCCTCGACAGCTCCGTTCAGCTTGCAATGACTAAACCGATAAACCTGGAACTCGATCGTACAATCAGCATCGATGACCGCAAGTTTAGTATCCATTCCGTGAATACCGGCGTTCCTCACGCGGTAATCTTCGTGGAGAATTTAGAAAGCATAGATATCCGGAGCCTTGGATCTCAGATTCGTTTTCATCGTGCTTTCGCGCCGGAAGGTACAAATGCGAATTTCGTGCAAATTCAGGAAAATGGGAAGTTAGCAATTCGAACTTATGAGCGAGGCGTTGAAGGAGAGACGCTGGCTTGCGGTACCGGTGTGGTGGCAGCCGCTCTGTTGTATGCTGCTTTGAACAATTGGTCGGGTGATGTAAAGGTTTTGGTGCGGGGTGGTGACTGGCTGCAAGTTTGCTTTCGCTCGGACGGACGGGGTTTCGATGATGTATTTTTGAGAGGTCCGGCAGAGTTTGTGTTCGAGGGCCAAATTTCGTTAAAGGTCCCTAAGGACGTCGCATAAAACAGGTGAACGCATATCATTTGGTTAGACACCCTCAGCTGCGATCTGGTTTGCGCTCGGTGTAACTTGAGACGCGCTTCGGTGCCGGATAGATAGTAAAAACGACACGATTTGCCGACAGCGCTTCTGCGCTTTCAGCCGTATGATGGTAGCGGTTACCATCCATCTCCGTATGTTTAAAGGTACTTACACTGCAATCGTAACTCCGTTCATCAACGGAGCCGTTGATGAAACCGCGCTTCGGCGATTGATAGATTTTCAGATCGAAAACGGGATTACTGGTATCGTGCCTACCGGCACGACAGGGGAAGCGACGACTCTGGACGATGACGAGCACCTGCGCGTGATTGAGATCGCCATGGACCAATCGCATGGCCGGTGCCAAGTCATTGCAGGAACCGGTTCTAACTCGACCAAAGAGGCGATAAAACTCACACAGGCTGCTTTGAAGCTGGGCGTCGACGCTGTTTTACTCACAAGCCCCTACTATAACAAACCGACGCAGGAAGGATTATATCGTCATTATCGCGCCATATCGGAGTGCGCTTCGACAAAGCTTGTTCTTTACAACGTGCCTAGCAGAACAGCGGGTGAGATCGGCATTGACACTTGCGTCCAATTGGCTGCTGATTGTCCGAATATAGTGTCGATCAAAGAGGCCGGCGGCTCAGTGGAGCGAGTATCTCTGCTGCGAAACGCATTACCCCCAAGCTTTACAATCCTGTCTGGGGATGATGGGCTAACCTTGCCTTTCCTTGCGGTGGGAGCGATTGGAGTCATTAGTGTTGCCTCGAATGTTGTTCCAAAAGAGATGTGCCAATTGGTGAACGCATTCCTCGCTGGTCGAGCCGCCGAAGCCACGGATTTACATTTGAAATATTTTCCCCTGTTCCGAGATCTTTTCATCGAAACAAACCCCCTGCCGGTAAAAACTGCGCTTTACCTGATGGGACGCATCGAGAATGAGTTTCGGCTTCCTCTTTGTGAAATGGCATCGGCAAACGTCGAGAAGCTCCGTGCTACCCTGAGACGGACTGGAGTACTATGATCCGCATTCACGTGCACGGAGCCTACGGACGGCTCGGGCAGGTGATTGCTCGCTTAGGCGAACAAACGTCAAGTATATCTCGATCGGGCCGATCTGACGATCTCGAGCCCATGATAAGAGATTGCGATGTAGGGATCGACGTGACCCAGCCTGAAGGTACTTTAGCGATTGCTGAAGTCTGTGCAGCGTATCGTAAGCCGTTAGTGATCGGCACGACCGGACACTCGGAATCTGCCATTCAGCGTTTACGAGCGTTGTCAAATCAGGTAGCGATTCTAGTCGCACCTAATTTCAGTGTCGGTACGAACCTATTGTTCTGGCTCACCGAAGAAGCTACTAAGCGGCTGGGAAACGACTTTGATATTGAAATTTTGGAATTGCACCATCGTCAAAAGAAAGATGCTCCAAGCGGTACGGCCAAACGCCTCGGCGAAATAGCTGCCAAGGCTCGGTCACAGGAGCCGAACGAGGTTTTCCGGTATGGGCGCCATGGTTTGGTAGGCGCCCGAAAAGGAGATGAGATCGGCATCCATGCGATGCGCGGCGGCGATATTGTCTGAGAACATATTGTTTATTTTTGCGGGCTCGGCGAACGATTGGAACTAGGCCATCGAGCTGCAACGCGTGAAACGTTTGCGCGAGGTGCGATTAGAGCGGCACATTGGATCACATCTCAGCCGGTCGGCTGGTATGACATGAAAGATGTGTTGGGATTGAGTTAAGCCGCTTCGAAGAGTCTTATTAATTTCGTTCAACGTGTTTACGAATGCGCAATCGAAGCCTTGTGGTATAGCGCTTGGATCTAACTTGGGTAATCGCCTTCAGAACCTTCGTAACGGTTTCTGGGAAGTGGCTCGTCTTCGCGTTCCAGGGACTGAGCCCCTCGTATCCTCAATTTACGAAACGGAACCGGTGGATTGCGAGTCCGGTACACCGTACTACCTGAATGCGGTCGTTCAGATTGAGTACGAAAATAAACCTGAGGATCTCATTACGACGTTGATCGAAGTTGAACTACGCCTTGGCCGTTCTTTTCCACGCAAAAAGAATCAGTTACGTAGTATCGATTTGGATCTGCTTTATGCCGGTCAACTTACCATTGCAAAATCATTCCTGACTGTTCCCCATCCCAAGCTGCATCAACGCCGGTTTGTTCTTGCGCCATTAGCCGAGATTGCTCCCGACCTGGTGGTGCCCGGACAGAAACTCTCAACTGTGGATCTTCTCGCAAGATTGCCCGCCGGAAACGAAGTAAAGAAAATCAATGATTCCTTACTGACCCGTGACGACGATCCAATCGATTTTAGATCGAAAGGGTAGCGGCCAAGCAATTGCAGCGCTCACCGCCTACGACTATCCAACGGCCAGACTATTAGACGAGGCTGGTGTGGATATTTTGCTGGTAGGCGATTCATTGGGCATGACCGTTTTAGGTCATCCTGACACTACGCAGGTTCGTCTGGAGGATATCCTTCACCATACGAGGGCGGTGGTGCGAGCCAGACCCTCGGCACTGGTTGTCGCCGATCTCCCAATTGCTACCTACGATAATGCCAAGGCAGCGGTAGTCAGCGCAAAAGAACTCGTCAAAGCAGGTGCTCAAGCGGTTAAGTTGGAAGGAGGTCAACATTGCGCAGCTCAGATTCGGGCAATCACCCAATCTGGTACACCAGTGATGGCGCATATTGGAATGCTTCCTCAACAGATTCGGAAGGAGGGTGGATATCGAAAGAAAGGCAAAACTGCCGAAGAGCGCAGCTCTCTGTTGACAGATGCGGAAACAGTTGAGGTGAACGGTGCATTTGCGGTGGTTCTCGAACTGATCGAGTCGAGTGTAGCTGCCGAAATAACTCGACGGCTTCGAATTCCAACCATCGGTATCGGCTCAGGTACAAACTGCGACGGTCAGATTTTGGTAGTTCATGACCTCATCGGATTTTTTCCCTGGTTTCGGCCAAAACATGCCCAACCGGAAGCCGATGTCGCTGGAGAAATCAGCAAAGCAGTTTCCGCGTATATAAAAAAGATCAGGAAAGCGGAGGAATTGTGAACTCAGGAGTCAGACTCCAGGAGCGACTTTCCCCGGCTCCAGACTTCCTCTGCAACTATCGTTATCTTTCCGACGCGACCTTTGAATCACTTTCTGCCGCCTCCAGCACCTGCCCCATCTGCCGGTATTTTTCATAACGTTCTTCCAGCAAAACTTGTAAAGGTTTGTCTTCAAGTTCGCTCAGAGCAGTGACAAGGGCTTCTTTGAGATTGGCCGCGGCCTTATTGTGGTCGCGATGTGCTCCTCCGGCCGGTTCAGGAATTACCTGATCGATTAGATTCAGCTCTTTGAGGTGAGTGGCGGTCAACTTCAAAGCTTCGGCAGCTTCAGGCGCGTGACTGCGATGCTTCCAAAGTATTGCTGCACAGCCTTCCGGGCTTATGACCGAGTAATACGCATTCTCAAACATTAAAACGCGATCCGCCAAGCCGATTCCGAGTGCCCCACCGGAACCTCCTTCGCCAATCACGACAGCGACAATACACGTTTGAAGAAGCGTCATTTCGCGCAGATTTACAGCAATGGATTCCGCGATATGCCTTTCTTCAGCGCCGACCCCAGGATATGCACCCGGCGTATCGATGAGAGAAATAACGGGCAAGCGGAATTTCTCTGCCAAACGCATTAAGCGTAGAGCTTTCCTATAGCCTTCAGGGTTGGCGCTGCCGAAATTGCGGCGGATGTTTTCTTTCGTGTCGCGCCCTTTCTGGTGAGCAATCACAACGCACCGTTTACCGGCCAAGGTTGCGAACCCGCCAGGCATAGCTTGGTCATCCCCAAATAGCCGGTCACCATGCAGTTCCACAAAATCGGAGAAAGCGAGTGTCAGGTAATCTAGAGCAAAAGGTCGCGACGTATGTCTCGCAATCTGAACTCGCTGCCAAGCGTTCAGGTCGCTGTAGATTTCGCACAATGTTTCTTGAATTTTGTCTTCGATAGCCCGGATTTCTCTTTCCAGGTCAATCGTTTGCATCTTCGAATGCTTCTTCAGCTCTTCAAGCTGCTTTTCGAGATCGGCAATCGGCTTCTCAAATTCGAGGGGCTGAACCTTCATTGAATAGTAACCGGCGTATCTTTTTCTACTAAAGCAAACAATTCCTCCATATCAGAGGGTGTAAGCATAATCCCGTTAATAGGCTTCTGTGCATTTGGAGATTGAGGGTTCGTTTCCGAGTAGAGAGTAATATTGCCCTGATTTATGACAATCCAACGGCTGCTTCCGAGATAATTCTTTTCGCCAAAATCAACCCTCGCACTG
>JAFAXJ010000325.1 GCA_019241095.1 Verrucomicrobiota bacterium
CAATCTTCGCTCGGTAGAAAGCCCGAAACAACGCAAGCGCCATTCGATAATCCGGAAAGAAGAATAGCCCGGTGTGAAATGCTTTTATCACCCGGAACACAGAGTTCGACCTCAATTGTTGGCGCCTTAATGACCATTAAATCGCCCATAAATTACCAGGTCAACTTATCGCGATTGGCTTTGGCCTCATCGAGCAATGCTCGAAGCTTATCACTTTCATCGGACTTCATTATTGCCAACAGATCGTTAAGCGACTCCCGAACAGCTCCCAAGTGTTCAATAATAGACACACGATTGCCCCAGAGAATTTCCTCCCACAGAGCTGGCGAGCCTGCTGCGATGCGAGTCATATCCTTAAAGCCGGCGCCAGCAAGATCAAACGGTGACAAAGCTAAATTAGCTGCGTAGTTGACCAGAACTGCCGCCAATAGGTGAGGTAGATGACTGATCGCACCAACCGCTTTATCATGCGTGTGAGCGTCCAACATCACCACTCTCGAACCAAGCCTTTGCCAAAAATTGGCAACCCGTTCCACCGTTTTTGCATCGAGCGCGAACTCCGGACAGAGAATATTAACGGCGCCTTCAAATAGTTCGGCTCGCGCGAACTCCGAACCAGATTTCTCGGATCCCGCCATTGGATGTGCGGGAACATACTCGCAACGGCCGTGGAAAGTTTTAGCAAGCCACTTAACAATAGGAGCTTTTACGCTAGCGATATCCGACACTACATGATCTGCGCAGACGAGCTGGCCCAATGCTCTTCCAACGTCGACAGTCGCCGAAATTGGGGTAGCGATAATAATCAGTTGTGCCGCAGCAGCCAGGCCGGCCAAATCATCCCGTCTCGTTGCGCCCCGAAATCGCTCGTCTAATGCGCATTGGGGATCGTACAAAGAAACCTTATAGTTTTCGCGAATAGCGGACAAAGCAACTGACCCGCCGATCAATCCGACTCCAATAATTCCAACTGTTTCTACACTCATTCCGCCATAATCATTCTTGATCTGAGAACAATCGGGGCGTGTTGCATCGTTTCCAAGATATAAACGCACACTGATGTGCGTCCCTGGAGCAATTTAGCCAACCTGCTACGGTACCAGGAAGATTTTGCCGGTGTACGGATCCTTCACTTCTGCGCCAGGCGGATATCCCTCTACATCGACCTCTCCTGCATTGGGCGCATAAGGACTAGTTACTCTTCCAGGCTTACCAGGAATTTTCGTGGCGACAGGGTAATTTTCCGGCTGGGGTGGCGGAGTGGCCGTCGGAGTCGGAAATGCATCGGGGGGAGGCGCCTCCTCTGGATTACTGTTATCGCCAGACGAAGTAGATGATGATCGCGTTGATCGCGCTGGTTTCTCCGGCGTCGGCATTGTCGAGACAGAACTCCCATATCCGTAGCGATTACCCTGAACAGATGCTTGGGGGCTGCTGGCCGTCTGACAAGAAACCATCACTACACCTAGGGCTGCCGGCGCCAAGGTTAAAAGGTAACGAATCATGGTGATATGCGGATCAGTATCAGGTGAACACAATGGAATGACAATGTTAAATAAGGCCAACACACATATCAGGCATAGATTGATTCGCGAAGCATTTCCTCTTTCCAGTCTTTTCCTGCACTACTGCGCTCAGTGAATTATTTTTGTAGAGTTTGGCTTCGCAAAAACTGAATGAGTAACCGGAGCCGCTCACAAATCTCACAAGCTTCAAGGAGTTGTTGCCGCTGGATGGGTTCCGCCACGAAGGCTGCCGCAACGACGTCGGATAGAATATCTGGTGAATCAATTTGTCTCAAATGTTCCATTAAGCTTGGGGGAAGCGGAATACCTATTTGTTCAATTCGAGCACAGAATTCTTTTACTTTTGCGCTAAGTGCGTCCGCCTCGATAGGATTACCCAAGTTGTTCCGCAACAATTCAATTCGAGCTATTCGAAACGGCTGCTCCTGAATCCACTCCAATAACCTGACCCGGGCTAACCCCTGGAGGACCAGGTTTGCCGTACCATTTTCGTTTCCAACGCACGCCCTGATAAGTCCAACTCCCGATACTGAATATAAGTCGTCGACTTGCGAAACTTCGCTCACCCCCGGTTTGATCAGCCCGACGGAGAACATTCGATCTCCGTCGAGACTATGAGCTAACATTTCGCGATAAGTTGGCTCGAAGATGTGAAGCGGCAGTAATGAGTGAGGAAACAGCACCGCACTCGAAAGGGCCATCACAGGAACTTGTGTAGGGATTTCAATCACGTGCCTGATCCAGCCCGATACTGAGCCACTTGCTGAACGTCCTTGTCTCCTCGTCCGGACAAATTAACAATTATGATCTGATCGCTCAGCATCTCTTTTGCATGCTTCATTATATAAGAAACGGCATGGGTCGATTCCAAGGCTGGAATTATCCCCTCAAGTCGGGACAAGCTCAGAAAAGCAGCTATCACATCATCGTCACTAGCATAGTCGTACTCTGCCCGGCCGACATCCCGAAGATAACTGTGTTCAGGTCCAACAGCAGCGTAATCAAGACCGGCTGACACGGAATGGGTTAATTGGATCTGACCATCCTCATCAGCCAGTAGATAGGTTTTTGTACCTTGCAAGATGCCCAGTTTACCTCCCTGAAAGCGAGCAGCGTGATTACCAGGAGTGAGACCACGTCCACCTGCTTCAACACCAACCATCCGAACCTGTTCATCTTTCAGAAAAGCGTGGAAAAGCCCGATCGCGTTGCTTCCGCCACCGACACAGGCAACCAGCAGATCCGGCAGGCGCTTTTCTTTCTCGAGGATCTGGCGCCGCGCCTCTTCCCCGATAACTCGATGAAAGTCGCGCACCATCATCGGATAGGGATGAGGTCCATAGGCCGTCCCTAGCAGATAGTGCGTGGACCGCACATTCGTTACCCAATCTCGCATTGCCTCGTTGATGGCTTCTTTAAGCGTCGCCTGACCTGCCGTGACTGGAACGACTTTTGCTCCCAGAAACTCCATTCGTGCGACATTCAATGATTGTCGCTCCATGTCCACTTTTCCCATGTAAATCACGCATTCGAAACCGAAACGAGCTGCCACTGTGGCTGTTGCAACCCCATGCTGGCCAGCCCCGGTTTCAGCAATAACGCGCGTCTTCCCCATCCTTTTTGCGAGAAGGATTTGCCCGACGGCATTATTGATCTTGTGTGCTCCTGTGTGCAATAGATCTTCCCGCTTAAGATAGATCCTCGGACCGCAAAGCTTCTCTGACAAGCGCTCGGCGAAGTAAAGCGGAGTTGGTCTGCCGCAAAACGTGCTTAGCAAGGAACTAAACTCGTTCTGAAAACCAATATCATGCCGCGCGATATCGTACTCATCCGCGAGCTGGCGGACTGCCGGCATGAGAGTTTCAGGCACGAAAACTCCACCGTACGGACCGAAATGGCCGTCGATATCCGGTAATTGGCTAAGCTCAGATGACTCTTGCATACCAATCAAATCATCAATGCTTGATAGTCGACTAATCAAGCGGAGTTTGCATGTTGCAGTTCCGCATCTGCCATGTCTCTTTCGTTTGCAGAAATTTTCTAACTTGAGTCATTTTGCTTCTGCCTCTTACAGTTCGCTTCCGAACAGCTCCTTTGCTTGCGAAACGATAATCGCGGGGTCCAAGGTACGGTCGGATCCACCAGGGATTCTTTTCGCCCATCTTTAAGGGCCGGTCATGCGGGAATTTTGGCTGCCTAGCGAAGATCTTCTTTGCGTGCGAACATCTCTAACCTCCAGCTCGCAAGGACGCCTGCAGAGGACCAACCATTTCCAGTACGCGACGATGAGGAGACGCGATAGGCACACTATGTAGGTCTTTAATGAAGTGCCACTCGTGAGATGGAAGCAACTCGGCAGGAACAGCAATTTTGTAAAGGTTCAAATGAACAACGAAACGGGTAACCGGATGCGTTAAGCTCGCAACCGGTCCATCCGGCGGAGTCTCAGAGAGTCTTGGCAAGGTCCATAGTCCCCTCCAACGTCTACCTAGATTCATTTGCAGTAGTAGTCGGTTCTGATCCAGAGCCAAGTAGTAGTTTTCGATCACATGTGTAACGGCCGGTCGATTGTTTCTGACCGGAAGAGATTCTGGATCGGGCGTTCGGCAGTAGCTTCTTACCGGACACAGCTTGCAGAGCGGATTCCGAGGCAGGCAAATCAAAGCGCCAAGCTCCATTAAGGCCGAGTTTGACAGGCGCGGCGCACCATGGCGGGCATAACGGGCCGCCACACCCCAGATCGTTTTCCTGCCCGTTGATCGATCTATATTTTCCCGAATGTCTTCGATTCTGCTAATCACCCTCGCAATATTCGCGTCGACAATCGGTGCAGGACGATCAAAAGCGAAGCTGAGAACCGCACCAGCAGTGTATTCCCCCACCCCGGGCAGACGTTTCAGCTCTGCAATGGAATCAGGAAACCTGTTCTTCAATTCCCAGAAAATAACCTGCGCAGCACGATGCAAATTTCGCGCTCTCGCGTAATAGCCCAGACCTTGCCAGGCTCGAAGTACCTCGTTCTCAGTGGCGCGAGCCAGACTTTCAGTACTTGGGAAGAGCTGCATCCAGCGATCAAAATAAAAAAGTACGGTGGAGACTTGCGTCTGCTGCAGCATGAGTTCTGAAACGAGAATCGCATAAGGATCTCGTGTCGCACGCCAGGGCAACTTGCGACCATGAACTTTGAACCATGCAATTAAAGCATCAGGAAAATCCGTGCACTCAATGCTAAACTGTTTCATCCTGCCTCGTGTTGAACTCTTTCACCACAGCACTGACCCAGGCCCAGGTCACCGCCCTGCGCGAACTGCTCGAAGAACAAGGTTTCGAATTTGCTAAAAAAGCGTACATGATCTTCTTTGCTGAGAAAGGAAAGGTCGCTTTGGCGGTTTATGAAAAAGGACCAAAGGTTGTAGTCCAAGGAAAGGAAACGGAAGATTTTGTTAAATTCCAACTAGAACCCTATATTCTGAAGGAAGCACGATTGGGGTACGAAGAAGCCCTTCAGCCGGAGATGTTTCAACCTCATTTCGGTGTCGACGAGAGTGGGAAAGGCGATTTCTTCGGCCCTTTGGTTATCGCGGGTGTTTATGTCGAAGGAACCATTGCTCGCGCGTTGCTCAGTCTTGGGGTGGTTGACAGTAAAAAAATCGGATCGGATCAAAGGATTTATTCGTTAGCGCAAGAGATCAGAAAAGTACCAGGGATAGTTGGTAACGTTGTAATGATCAGTCCGGTAAAGTACAATTCTCTCTATCAGAAATTTAAAAACCTAAACGATCTGCTGGCATGGGGTCACGCGCGAGTAATCGAAAATCTGATCGCGCAAAAGCCAGAGTGCAAAAGATCTTTGTCTGATAAGTTTGCTAACGAACGCGTGATTGAACGAGCGTTATTAGAAAAGGGCAAAGCCATTGAGATTCAGCAGCGAACAAAGGCCGAATCTGATATAGCGGTAGCTGCAGCTTCAGTCATGGCGAGGGAGAAATTCGTGACTTGGCTTGATCGAAAAAGCAAAGAACTCGAAGTAACTCTGCCAAAAGGGGTTTCCTTGCAAGTTAAAGAAGCTGCACAAAAAATTTTGGAGCGGCACGGTGCGGCTATGTTGCCGGATATCGCGAAAATGCACTTTCGCACATCCACGGAAGTTCTGGATTTATTTTCAAAGCCTCCCCTAAGTTCTAGAATTCTTCCAGATAAGTCCTTGCCTGACCTTTAAACTCGCCGATAATTCGGAAAAGGCTCAGCGGCGTAGGT
>JAFAXJ010000619.1 GCA_019241095.1 Verrucomicrobiota bacterium
TGGCGGATTACGTTGCTCGAAAGCCGGCAAATCTTAGTCTAAGAAGCCGCTACTCAATCAGGCTGTACGCTTGGGCCAAGAACTATGTAGATATCGGTACTAAGAAAATCTCCTTAGTTAGAAGGGCTTCGAGAAGTGCTCGGGCTAGGACCGATAAAAGATCTAGCCGGAAATGTTATCCGAGAAGCACCCCTGTAGATCTGGGCTAATTTCCGTGCTAGAGCATTGGAAGTGGCAATAAAAGAAATTAACAAAAAAACCGACCTGAACCTTTCAATCGAGTCACTAGAGCAAGCAGATTATAGACGAGTCATCGGAGTGACTTTTGGAATCAAGGATCAGGTCATGCGATAACGGCGTCGCCAGATCAGACTAGAATCAGCAAATACGAGATCGCAATTTCTCAAAGGTGTGCTTGTAGCTGGTTGCATAATCCAAATTGTTTTTATCAGATCACTTTTCAAATCGCTTAAGGATTGTTGCAGTTCGTTTCTCAAGTTTCTAGGTGCTCGTTAGTAGCCGGGCTCTGCACCATTTCTGAGCGGTGACGGGTTGCCTTCGACCAATCTAAATACTGATCGATTTCCTCCGAACCGCTGTCGGCGAGTTGGTCAAATTCTTCGGCCGTTATCTCTTTTGTACTGTTGTCCTTCATTCGTCTTATCGTTTTAATGCATCTTATTGTCGCAGAGCTATAGGCAAAGGCAGAAACAAACGGGAGATATGCCGAAGCGCTCAGATAAGGTGCTCGCATAAGCCATGGTCATAGATCGACTCCCGTTCAGAATCTTAAGACCCAAGGTTTCATCGCGCTCTAAGATCTTGCCGAGATCTCCTACGGACACGTTTTCTTCAGCTAAAAGTTATCGCACAATTCCACAGGCTCAGCGAGTAAGTGAGTTCACTAGTTTCAAATCAACAGCAGACTGTAATCTCTTAATAATTAATAGTTGGTTGATACTATCCAGCAACCCGAAGGCTAAAAGCGCCACCGGACTAATCGTCATCGTCTTCGTGCCAATTGTGACGATGATGTTGGTAACGCCAGTAAAGGTAGCCATCTGGCCTATCGTAGTAATAGTCACGGCGATAGTATTGCGGATGGTAGCCCCGGTAATATCTTGGATAGTAGCCCTCATAATAACCGGGATAAGGGTCGCAATAACTGGGTCCGATCGATATACCGAAGTAGCCCCCTGCCTTCGCTTGTTGAGGCACGAAAGCGACGAAGCCAAGGACCAAAAGCAATAGCAAAGCAATTCTTTTGATTGGGAAAACATTCATTTCTTCATCCTTGGACGAATCGAGATTGTACCTATTCGGCCATTCGTTTTCATCTGGCCAAAAAAGTTGACGCGCTCGTCGGGTGATAGGCCTAAAATCCTCTATTCGGGAGTTTTAATAACGTTGTTTCAAAAATGCGAACGAATGCTGGCTTGGCTTCGTATTGTTGCCTTACAGGGCCAGAACCGAAGCTTTTATCGTCTCGAATCCTTGCGTCCTCCGGAGATCTGTTTGATCTAAAACCCTTCTAACCTGTCATCATCATCGCTCGCCAACCGTCTTCGTGCTTCGTTGGCTGCTGTCGCTATTCGTTGCAAAGTTTGAAAGAATTCCGGCGTCTGACCTTTGAAAAGCCCCATATTTGCCAGGAATGTGACTACAGCGATCGGGCCCGCATTTTTTGATAGTGTTGGCCTAATAATTGAACATGCGGGTAGATTGTGGCTAATGAATTCACATGGTTCAGGCATTATAAGATTGGTCGAAAAGGCCTCCCCACCGAACGCCGAGGAATTAAGATCCGGAAATGTGACTTCGGGTGCTGTCGGGTCAGTAAGAGGCGCTAAGGGGGTAGAGACCGCGTTGCCGGCCTTGTCATGCCATGTCTGAAAATGGGCGACTTCGGATCCGCCAATTGCATATAAGATTCGTAAGACAACAAGACTGGTTGCTTTCGGAATACACGAGCCGTAAAGGCTGGAGCCACCTTGCTCAATAGTGGCGAAGTGAAACGCCGCGGTATCGGCAATAGCTTGCATGCGAATTGCGTTTCGAGTGGTGATGGGAGGGGTTAAATCAGTATTGGGCGGAGTGTCGTTGTCATCGAGGGGGATGGCCGGACGATTCACAATCGGGAATGGGGGCGAGAACTGGACACCAAGATCGGGGTTTTCTGTGCTGCGGTATCTAACATACCAGCTCGTATCCAAGGTAAGCTGTGTCAGGTTTGTCAACCGACCGATTTGTTGGGCTCCCGTCGCCTTACTGCTTGGCAAGGTTCGAAACCGGTCGAGATTAACAGGTTCTGCGCCGACGGATTGTAAAAATGCGTTGAGAAACATCTGATGGCTATTCTCATCGTCGTTATTGTCGTGAATGTATTCCGCCATATCCGAATCAAGGTTGGATAGCGCAGCGGTATAGGCCGGGTTCCCAGATCCTCCCGGCACTTCGTTATCTTGGACACCTCCGAACTCGTTATATTGCTGCCACAAGTCAGTCTCCAAGATTTCGGCTGCAGCGAGAAACCTAAGAATGTCTACATCGCCCCGGGTTAGCCCCCGACTGAACTCTCTAGCCAGGGCTTGGTCTTGTTTCAAAAGCAGGGCGGCCACGGGTGCTAATGATGCGCCTGCAGCGCCCATTTTTCTTAGAAACGAGCGTCGTCCGACAGAGCTGAAGCCACGTGAGTCCATCGACTTTGTAGGGCTAATAGAATCCGGTAAAAGTGATTCGGAATGGGTAGAGCCAAAGTTTTTCATATGACAATCCTCTTTTTTGGGTGCACGACTCGCACAGCAGTGCAAATCAGCTAATAAAGACTGACTAACCTGTGACTTATTCCCGAAAAAATCATCGGCTCTCTTGTCTTCCCGATTCAAATGCCTCACTAAGCACTCTTATACTTGACTCTTAAGGCCTTCAGCAACTTTGGGTCAATCATTCCGGTTACCGGCAGGCCCTGCGCTTTCTGGAATTCGCGAATCGCATCGCGGCTGTTAGATCCAATTTCACCGTCAATATCGTTACGATAATAACCGCGCTCCGCGAGTGCTGACTGTACAGATACGGCGAGACCTATCCAATACTGAGGATCGAATGCTGGTCCGTAGACGTCATATGGATAGTACGAAGGAGACCAGTAAAAGTAGTCGGGGTACCACCACGGAAATCCGAAGGCGGCAAAATCAAAAACGAAGATAAAATGGCTGTGATGATGCCGAAAAAAGAAGCGGTCCCGGCTGACCAAAGCACGATTTATCAGGTGGGCGGGAGCAAATCTTCGTCCCGCAAAAGCCGACCGCCCGTCTCTCGAGAAAGTATTCATGCGGGAATGAGAACCGATTGGCGAAATACCTCCGATGCCGTGTGCCTGCGCCAAAGGCTGCGTATACAATAATGAGCCAGCAGCGATTGCTGTCCCGAGCCAGCGAAAATGAACGAGATTTTTCATAGACTTTCTCCATTAAAGCCGTCCGCTTTTCAGCGCTTCCGGAAGGGGGAAGCCGATTACCCACACGGGCAATCTCACTCCGGAGCCCAACCTGTTTGCCATCTTTCGAGATCAGTTATTTGTCAGAGTTCTCCTAACAGGGTCCGACCGTCAGGCCATCCCAAATTAGAGGACTGGCGTCCTCGCGTTTTATTCCTCAACAATTTTTATTTGCCTCAAGTTGGGATGCGAGTTGAAGATTGAAACCGCGAATCGTCAAAATGGAATTAAATATGACGTTTGACGAAACGTGCCCCGAAATCAGGGCGGATCGCATCCGGGGTCAGAGCAATGAATTGATCGTTCATTCGAGTTCTCCGGGTTCACGTGAACCCGGACGATCTCCGCCGCCGAAAACCTCAACTTCTGCTCCAAGTCAGAGATCGCGCCGTGGGTTTTCCGCAATGCAATTTCGCTAGAAAATCTTCCTTTACACTGACGACTGCTCCCTCATCCGTCAGAAGAACGTCATCGACTCGTGTCCGGTTCGCGTCGGCAAATTCTAGAATCGCCAGGCGATCGCGATAGAGTACGGTTTTTCCAGAGGCGCTTTGAGCAGAATATCATGAGAACCGCAAAGCCGTACGCAGATTAGCTGCTAAATAGTCGAAATGGTTGAGCAACAGTCTCATCCCCGTTTAACTTTGGAGCGGATTAGGTCGACAAAACGGTCAATATCTTCGTCACCCAGGTTAGACACCGCCACATAATTTTGGCCTGCACTGCTCCAGGCACAGAGATGGTGGCCTTGGAGCTCCGCGTCACCTCCTGATAGCTTTCTACCATTAGCTGGCCAGATGAATAAGCTCATCGGT
>JAFAXJ010000085.1 GCA_019241095.1 Verrucomicrobiota bacterium
ATGGAGCGATCGGTTTTTTCTATCATTTGCGAGGAGTATTGAACAGGTCAGGAGGTATGAAGTTGAAGCTTTATAATATTATGTACGGACCACCGGTATTCGCCCCCCTCCTCTATTCTGCTTCAGGATTCACCGGCTTACTTGCTAGTTTAATGCGAAGAGAAAAACGATGAGCACCCGGCCAAGTCACCCACCCCGCGATACAGACACCCACCTGCCAATGGAGCCGGTAGCACAGCCGGGATATTATCCTGACTATGACGTCATCTCTCAGCAGAACGCGTGGGACGACGCGACACGTAAAGTTGTTTTATCCCGTTTGCAGTCACGCCCGTCCCTTCAATTTTTCAATCCGGCCGAAGCTGAAATGATGCTATTGGTTTGCGATCACATTATTCCTCAAGACGATCGTGATGCGGATCACCGGATTGAGATTATACCGGTAATTGATGAGCGCTTACACAAAAAGCGAACTGCGGGATATCGTTACGAAACAATGCCTCCTGACGATGAGGCTTACCGGTTATTCCTGCAGGCACTTGATCTTATGAGCAGGCATAACCATGGGAAACAATTCTCTGGGCTAAGCTGGCGTGAACAGGAACTGATTCTGCAGAGCATAAACAAGGGAAAGCCGCTGGAAGGTGCAGGAGAAGTATGGCTTCGCTTGCCAGTCCACCAGATATGGACCCTTTTTGTCGGCGACTGTATCACCGCTTACTATCAGCATCCATGGAGCTGGAACGAGATCGGTTTTGGCGGGCCCGCATATCCTCGTGCTTATATACGGTTGGAACGGGGCGAAGCGGAGCCATGGGAACGGGATGAAAATCGGTACGATTGGGAAGCGCCGCCTGAATCCGTTTCCGACTTGGACGAACTCAGTCACCACGATCATTTTCCGCACCTGACGAAGGGAGGGGTTCACGATTGAATGGATCTCTGAGGAAATTAGCCGGTGAACCGGTGGGCAGGGCGTTCCCACCCTCGAAACCTGACGAGCACAAGCTGGGCTCGATGCAAAAGCTCCGGGCCGAAGGCTCTCAGTTTACGGATCGTGGGACGGTTGACTACGTCATTGTCGGTGTTGGTTCCGCGGGAGGTGTTTTACTCCAACGGTTGGCTCGCGCCGGCTTCAAAGTACTTGGACTTGAGGCAGGACCATTCTGGGACACCGAAAAAGACTGGCTCAGTGACGAAGCCGGATCTAATAAGCTTTATTGGGAAGACTTGCGGATAACCGGAGGTGTCAACCCAATTTCCCTGGGCGCGAATAACAGCGGCAAAGGTGTGGGAGGCGGGTCAGTACATTGGGCGGCATTTACACCTCGCCTTCATCCTTCTGATTTCCAGGTTTACTCATTGGACGGGGTCGGAACTAATTGGCCCATCAGTTACGAGGACCTCAAACCATATTATGAGCTGCTCGAATTAGAAATGCCAGTGTCAGGCCCCGCGTGGTTTCCCTGGGGCGATCCACACGGTTATGCCTATGGGCCGCATCCGCTCGGTGAAGTTGGTGACGTTCTGGTCCGCGGTTGTACTAAACTCGGCATACGGGTCTGCGCCGGAGGACCGGTAGCAATTCTGGCCGGCTCACATGATGACAGACCTCATTGCATCTATCGGGGATATTGTATTCAAGGCTGCAAAGTCGGCGCCAAGGCGAGTACGTTAATCACTCATGTTCCAGATGCGCTTCGGCATGGAGCGGAGATTCGGGATTACTCCATGGCAAGCAGGATTGCGCTAGGGCCGAACAATCGAGTGGAAGGTGTATTTTATTTTGATCGAGAGGGTACAGAGCGTTTCCAGCGGGCAAAGGCCGTTATTGTTGCCGGATATGCTATCGAAACTCCGCGTTTGCTCTTAAACTCCGCCTGTCCAGAGTACCCGATGGGTTTAGCGAATTCCAGTGATACCGTTGGACGCTATCTCATGGTGCAAGCAGGAAACGTCATCTTAGGACGGTTTCGTAATTTGGTTCGAATGTACAAAGCACCTCCTGCGCACGCTTTGACCGAAGAATTTTACGAAACTGATCCTAAGCGAGATTTTGCTCGAGGGTTTGCTATCCAAACAGTCGGCCCGTTACCAATCGCATTCGGAAAGCAGATGATGGCCGCCATGGGGGCATGGGGCTGGGGGTTAAGGCGAGTGATGATGGACTATAATCACTGGTCAGCATTAGGTCTTCTTGGAGAGATTCTCCCCTGGCACGCCAACCGTGTCACTCTTGCAAAAGAGACAGACCAGTTCGGTATCCCGGTAGCTCATGTCCACTTCAACCTTTTCGATAATGACAAAAAACTGATCGAGTTCGGTAAGAATAAAGTGATGGAGGTGATGTCGGCCGCGGGTGCCGAACAGGTCGTACAGGAGCAGCGGTACGCACATTTGGTTGGTGCTGCGCGGATGGGCGCAGACCCTGGAACATCGGTTGTCGATAAGTTCGGAAGGACCCACGATGTTCCGAATCTTTTTATTTGCGACGGCAGCATCATGCCGACTCAAGGATCTGCTAACCCCGGATTGACGATCCAGGCGCTGGCGGCGCGCACAGCCGATTACTTGATCATGCAGGGAGAAAGGATTTTCCGATCGGACCTTCGCGAATTGACTGCTCCGACTCCGAGAGTGGATCTCTCGCCCGCAGGAACATTTCGGAAAGGCATACCACGACCGCACGCTTCATGGATTTTCTCACGTCGCATAGCCCATGCAAAAGCGTGAAGTGCCTGTTAGGATCCCCTCGAGCACGGTCGAATTGGAGGGCAGGGCTCCTGCCGCGCTAGGAGACTGGTGAATATTAGAAGCCCCTCAAAGCGTACCTGCCGCGGCCTGCGGAAGGGCGAGTCCCCTTCGTTCAGGACGATAACCGGTCAGCCGAAATCGTTATGTAAATGCTACACGAGCTTGCCACCCTTATCATACGGCTATACGAATCAACCGATCATATCCGGCCCTTTCAAAAGGTTTCGAGTAGAGGCGCTTAACCCTCGTGACGGAGCAAAGAAGTCTAGTGTTTCGTAAAGGTTCTTTGCACAGAAAAGGTTCGGTGGTCGAATGTATACCAAATTCTTAATCCTGATTCTTAACGGATTGACTCAGGCCGCTATCTTCTTTGTGCTTGGCAGCGGATTAACATTGGCTTTCGGGTTAATGCGGGTGATGAATCTCAGCCATGGCGCATTTTATTTGTTAGGAGGTTATATCGGCTACTCGGTGGTGCATGCGACTCATAACTGGCCTCTTGCTTTGGTCGCAGGCAGCCTTTCGATCGCCCTGTTAGGTTTTCTGTTTGAAAGAACCATGCTGGTAAGAGTCAGGGGTGGCGATCTTCCAGAGACTCTGCTTACTATTGCATTGTCGATGATCATTGCCGATGTCTCGCTGGCAATTTGGGGTGGTCACCCGCTGACACTGAATCTGCCTGCATACCTGAACCCTCCCATCAGGATCTTGGGCATCACCTACCCGGGTTTCCGTTTCATTCTGATGGGATTAAGCGTGCTGATCGCCTTCTCGTTATGGCTAATCCTTTACAGGACAAAGCTCGGTGCGTCGGTGCGGGCGGGAGTGGATGATCGAGAGACCGCGAGCGCACTGGGCGTTAATGTTGACAAAATTTATAGTTTCGTTTTCGCGCTTTCAGCACTTCTTGTGGGAGTTGCGGGTGTGCTTGGCGGTTCTTATTTGCAGCTCAGCCCAGGCAGCGATACGACGATCCTGACCTATTCTCTCGTTATCATCATCCTGGGTGGAATGGGTAGTCTACTGGGTACCGTCGTGAGTTCTCTTATCCTTGGGCAACTCCTTTCGTTCGGTCTGGCATACGCCCCTCAGTATTCCTACTTCCTGATTTTCGTGCCTATGGGCGTCGTTCTCGCCATCCGTCCCCAAGGTCTTTTTGGGAGACAAGTATGAGCAGAACTGGAGCGAATCGGCGCCGCCTTGTCTTTGGCACTGGGGTGATTGTGTTGGCTGTTTTGTTACCGTTGTATGCTGGCGAATACACCGTTACCACGTTTACACGGATTATTTATTTTGGGTTTCTGGCACTCAGTGTTGGCATGCTGGTCGGTCAGGCAGGAATGGTCAGTCTGACCCAGACGGCTTTCTTCGGTTTGTCTGGCTACGTGATTGGGTTACTCGGAACTGAGCGCGGAATGCCTTTCCCCTTACGCGATCTCATTGCGATTGGCGCCGTCCTAATCACGGCGCTGGTTTTCGGACTGATTGCAATGAGGACTCATCAAATCGTGTTTTTGATGATCACGTTGGCATTCGGACAAATCTGCTGGGCGTTTGCTCAGCAAAACACCAGTCTTTTGCATGGCTGGGCTGGAATCCGAGGTATTCGGCCGCCAACAATCTTAGGAGTTAACTTTGGCCGAACGTCGAATTTTTACTGGGCCGCGCTGTTTATAATTGCAATCGGAATCTACACTCTCCGTCGACTGATACACTCACCTTTCGGGCTAGCCCTTAACGGTATCAGAGAAAACCCGCGCCGGATGTCTGCCCTAGGTTACCCGGTTTACTGGATCCGAGTTGCATCCTTTCTTGTCGCGGCTTTGTATGCCGGGGTGGGCGGAATCCTTGCAGCGTACAGCACCGGCATCGTCACACCTACGACGATGCAATTGAGCCGAACGATCTGGGTTCTGCTGACCGTCATTCTCGGCGGAGCCAGTTATTTCTGGGGACCGATTGTCGGAACGATCATCGCCGTCTGGCTGGATGTACTGATCAGTCAAGGGACCGCCCGGTATAATACAGTGATTGGGTTCATTTTCTTGATGACCGTTCTCTTCCTGCCCGGTGGCGTTTTAAGTATTGCGGAGTTCTTCCGAGACCGCGCTAACAACCCGCTTCTAGACAGGATCTTCCGCCTCAAAAGCGGCGAGAAAAATAAATGAGGTTGAATTCATCTGAAAGGTCATGACATGCTGTCACCCTTTCTCCCCCCTAATCTCCTTTTTTTAGATCCCTCTCACCATGAGAAGTTTGATAAAGAAACTCTCTGTCTCACTCGCAGCATCGCTCGTCATACTAACGAATGTTCAAGCAGCCGATGACCAACTGAAAGTAGGATTCATCAGCGCCTTTACCGGCGTGTTTTCTTCGTTTGGTCAGCAGCAAAAAGAAGGTGCTGTTTTGGCGCTCGAGGAGGCTAACTACACTGTCGCTGGGAAGAAAGTTGATGTTGTATATGAAGACGACCAACTGGATAACGAGCAGGCCGTTACTAAAGCCAAGAAGTTAGTAGTTCAGGATAAGATTGATATCTTGACCGGCCTCGTTTCCGGTGACGAGGGTCTCTCTGTCGGTGATTACATGAAAGACAAAAACATACCGGTCATTCCCATGTATTCAGCTTCTGAGGACATGACAATGAGAGCCTTTTATCCGATGATTGTACGCGCCACCTGGACCGGAGCTCAGTCCATGGATGTGTTCGGTTACTGGCTGGCGAAGGTCAAAGGCTGGAAAAAGATCTATGCGATAGGCCAGGATTACTCTTACCCTTACAACCAAGGTGGCGGTTTTAAACGCGGCTTTTTCCGCGGCGGAGGTACGGAGGTGACAACGGTTTGGCATCCGGTAGGAACGACCTCGGATTTTTCCTCAATAATTGCCTCTATCCCCACCGATCAGTCTTACAACGCGGTTCTTTACAACGGTTCGGGCGGCGACGCGGTAAATTTTGTGAAGCAGTATGTGGAATTGGGCATGCTGAAGAAGATTCCGCTCATCGGGCAATCTAATACCTTCGAAAAGCCAGATGTAGAGTCGATGCCTGAAGATGTTGTTGGCTCTCTCTCTCCGCATCACACCGCGGATGATCTTGCAACTCCTGCCTGGACAAAATTCAAGAACGCCTATCAGAAGCGCTGGGGTCATGATCCTTCAGCTGCCTCCGAATTCGCTTATTCTTCGATGCGCCTGATCCTTCGTGCGATCGAGGCACGCAAAGGCGACGTCTCTGACAAGGCAGCCCTGGTAACAGCAATGACCCATGTTGATATGTCTGATGATCCGCGTGGGCCGGTCTCTTTAGATCCGCAATTCCATTCAGCTATCGAGAATGTCTATATCCGAGAAGTTGCTAAAGACGATAAAGGTCAACTCTACAATAAAGGTCTGTGGACAGTTAAAAATGTTGGTCAGTTTGGTCCATATGATCCGCAGCTTTATCTGAAACAACCTTCAGATTCCGGCAGCTATCCTCCGGATCAGCGCTCTGCTTTGCCTCCCGACATGTTGCAAGCCGGCTCCGAATACCAGTATGTCCCATTCGGGCAGTGAGCTTGCTCGCACGTCGTCTAATGGAAAGTGTGAGGGGCACGGGCACCGAAGAACACAGTTCGAAAGATGCTCTGGTTCTCACTTCGATCACCAAAAGCTTCGGCGGAGTTCGTGCAGTAAGCTCGGCCACTCTAACCGTACCGGTGGGGGAACGGCACGCATTGATTGGACCGAATGGGGCCGGGAAGACAACTTTGTTCAACATCGTAACAGGTGAACTGGCTGCAGATTCGGGAAAAATTGAGATTCTTGGGATCGATATCACGAGAAGCAGCGTTCGGGAACGGGCAAAATTGGGACTCGGACGCACCTATCAAATCTCTCAGGTTTTCACCAATCTCACTGTTGAAGAAAGCTTGTTTTTAGCTGCTGCTGCGGAACAAACAATGCAATTCCTGAACCCCTGGCGGAAGAGCGCGAAGGTTGTTAATCTGGCTCACGAGGCTGCAGAGCAGGTTCATTTGACATCGTATCTCCAAAGGCGAGTTTCGGAACTTTCACATGGAGCGCAACGCCAACTTGAGGTCGGTATGGCAATCGCCATGCGTCCGCGGTTGATAATGCTGGACGAGCCTGCTGCGGGTCTCTCTCCTTTTGAACGGCTTTCCTTAACTAAGCTCATTAAGAGTTTACCCCGCTCGGTGACCCTGATCTTGATTGAACATGACATGGACATGGTTCTAGATACCGCTGACCGAATCACAGTTCTTCAACACGGAGCAGTGATTGCGGAAGGCATTCCGGCCGAGATTCGCACAAACCAAAAAGTACAAGAGATCTATTTAGGGAATTTTTACGCCTGAACCACTGCACACCTCTACCCTGAAATTGGAAGTCAGTGACCTTCATACCTATTATGGTAAGAGCCACGTCCTTCAAGGATGCACTGTCACCGTAGAACAGGGATGCGTAGCCGTTCTCGGACGGAACGGGATGGGAAAAACCACCTTACTTCGTTCTGTTATGGGACTGACACCGCCTCGATCTGGCAGCGTACAATGGAGAGGAGAAGAAATCAGCAGAAAGAAACCGTTCGCCATTGCAAGCATGGGAATCGGCTACGTGCCGCAAGGCAGACGTCTTTTTCCATCACTTTCGGTCGAAGAACATTTGACTCTCACCTATCGACCAAAGCGCACGGCCAATCAGTGGACGCCCCAACGAGTCTACGATATTTTTCCTGAACTGGCGCAGCGCCGTAAGCTCAGCGGCTCACGATTGAGCGGCGGCGAGCAGCAAATGCTCGCTATGGGTCGAGCACTTGTCACTAATCCCTCTTTGATTTTACTTGATGAACCTTCGGAAGGTTTAGCTCCGATTGCGATCGAGCGAATCGTCGAGACTTGTCGCGAACTGCGCAAGGCTAATATTTCGATTTTGCTCGTGGAACAAAATATTCATGTGGCTGCCGCCTTTGCAGAACGAATTTACGTGCTTCTTAGTGGGGTGACGGTCTATGAATCTGGCGCAAAAGCTTTCTTGGAAAACCCGGATTTACGCCAGAAATATCTCGGACTTTAGAAGATTATCATTATGCCTAAGACGGTTGCCCTGATCGGCGCCTTAGATACGAAGGGGCAGGAATTCGCCTTTTTAAAGGCCGAAATTGAAAAACGAGGCTGCGAAACCCTGTTTATTAATACTGGCGTGCTAGGCATCCCCGCGTTTCAGCCGGAGGTGTCCTCAGAAGAGGTCGCCGTTGCGGGAGGAGTTACCCTGGCTGATTTAGTCTCGCGTCATGATCGCGGCCAAGCCATGGAGGTGATGAATCGTGGCGCGGCAATAGTAGTAAAACGATTGTTTGAAGAAGGCAAATTCGACGGCATCATTGCAATGGGTGGCGGAGGCGGTACCGGTGTAGCCGCGAGCGCTATGCGAACCTTGCCGGTGGGGGTTCCCAAGCTTCTAATTTCTACGGTTGCCTCGGGTGATGTTAGCCCCTATGTCGGGACGACCGACATAACCATGATGCCGTCGATCGTGGACGTAGCCGGACTGAATCGTATTAGCAGGACTATCTTCACTAATGCTGCAGGAGCCATTTGCGGCATGGTCGCAGGACAAGTGGAAAGGTTGCGCGAAGAGAAACCTTTGATCGGAGCTACCATGTTTGGTAACACAACTCGTGCGGTGGATAATGCACGGAAGGTCTTGGAATCGCATGGCTACGAGGTGTTGGTGTTTCATGCGACGGGAACGGGCGGTCGGACTATGGAGATGCTGGTAGAAAACGGTTACTTTGCAGGCGTGCTGGACATGACGACAACCGAATGGGCAGACGAAATTTGCGGCGGTGTTCTAAGTGCTGGCTCCTCGCGATTGGAATCCGCCGCTAAGACAGGTGTTCCCCAGGTAGTGACGCCAGCTTGCATTGACATGTGTAATTTCTGGGCGCCGGAAACCGTTCCGGCCAAATACAAAGACCGGCTGTTTTATCATTGGAATCCGAACGTCACACTCATGCGCACGACTGTGGAGGAGAATGCTCGAATGGGTGAGATATTTGCAGAAAAACTAAACACGGCGACCGGACCTTTAGCCGTTTTGGTTCCGATGGGCGGTTTCTCTGAGTTGGACTTCCCAGGTCAACCCTTTTGGTGGCCTGAAGCTGACCAAGCTTTCGTAGATTCACTGAAAACGCATTTGCGTCCGGATATCTACGTCGAACTCAGCGATAAAGACGTCAATAGCCCAGAGTTCTCCGGCCGCGCCGCCGAGAAACTTCTGGATTTTCTAAAACAAAGATAGAGGAATTTTATGGTAATTTCGCGAGCCGAAATTCTGAAAAACCTGCGCGCCAAGGTAGAGTCGGGCAAATGCATTGTGGGTGGAGGCGCCGGTACGGGAATATCGGCCAAGTGCGAAGAAGCCGGCGGCATCGACCTGATCGTAATATATAACACGGGACGTTACCGCATGGCTGGAAGGGTTTCGATCACCGGGCTGTTTGCCTATGGCGATGCAAATGCCATTGTGATGGAAATGGCCGGCGAGGTTTTGCCAGTCGTTCGGCACACTCCCGTATTGGCCGGCGTCAATGCGACGGATCCCTTCCGTTTGATGCCGCGCTTCCTCGAACAGGTGAAAGAGATCGGGTTTTCCGGCGTCCAGAATTTTCCTACCGTTGGTTTATTTGACGGGAAGATGCGCGCCAACATGGAGACTACCGGGCTGGGCTACGACAAGGAGGTCGAAATGATTCGCCTGGCGCACGAAATGGACCTGCTGACAACACCTTATGTTTTCAATGAGGAGGAAGCGCGGGCAATGGCGAATGCCGGCGCCGATATCGTGGTCGCTCACATGGGCTTGACAACCGGAGGCACAATCGGCGCCACGGTAGCAATGACGCTTGACGAAGCGATCGATACAACTCTTCGAATTGCGCAAGCCGCACGCAAAACCCGGGAAGATATTTTGGTAATCTGTCACGGGGGTCCGTTTGATGAACCGGAAACTGTCGGCGAAGCGCTTGCGAGAATGCCTGGAGTGCAAGGTTTTTACGGCGCGACCAGCATGGAACGGTTGCCGGTCGAGCGTGGTATCAGGGAACAAGTTCGCAAGTTCACCCAAATCCAAATTGCACGTTAACAGTTGTTGGTTCAACTAATTGTCATCCGAACGGGACGGGAGGTTCGGGAGAGCAAGGGGTAAGATTACTTGCGCTGCGGTCTGTCAGCTTACAGCTACCCTCATTCGCTGAACCCGCTTCTTCCGCTCAGCGAAGCTTCGACTGTCTCACTGTTCAACGGGATCGCCTTGCTCTCCATCGCTTGTTAATCCAACGTAGCCCTATGGAGCTAAGCGAGGATTTGGAAAGGATAGACAAGCAAGAAAGCGAGTTGGTTTTGCCGCAATTCGATGAGAACGTAGCTTGGTTGCTCGGAGTTAGGCTGCGTGAACTTGCCGCCTCGCGAAGCTCGCCAGTCGTCATCGAAATCAAGGCATTGGGTCGGCAATTGTTTTGCTGTGCTTTACCGGGATCCACGCCTGACAATGCTGAGTGGATTCGGCGGAAGAGCAATACAACAGCACGTTTTCATAGAAGCTCTTATGCGATCGGTTTGCGCCTTCTACAAACTCAAAGCACTCTGGCCGAAAAGCATGAGCTATCGCCTATGGACTACGCTGCGCACGGTGGATCGTTTCCGTTAAGGGTCAGTACCGCCGGATTTGTGGGCACAGTCACAGTGTCCGGGTTACCGCAACGGGAGGACCATGAGTTAGTGGTAGAAGCCCTCTGTCTTCACCTCGGGCGAAAGCACAACGAGTTTGCTTTAAAACAGCCGCGTGACACAACAGTCATTTAGCTGCTCTTATTTATCAATTTCCTATGAAATCGAAAGATAGAAAAATTACATTTATCGGCGCGGGAAGCACTGTATTTGCCAAAAATCTGTTAGTCGACATCCTGTCATACCAGGAGTTGGCTGACTCGCAAATCTGCCTTTTCGACTTGGACAAAGATCGTCTTCAGACTTCAGAGATTGTGGCTCATCGCGTTGCTGAATCGCTTGGAGTCAGGCCCGGAATCCAAATTACCACTGACCGCAGCCGCGCTCTCGATGGTGCAAAATATGCCATCAACATGATCCAGGTTGGAGGTTATCGGCCATGCACCGTTACTGACTTCGAGGTACCGAAAAAATACGGTCTCAGGCAAACGATTGCCGACACCTTAGGGATAGGAGGGATTATGAGAGCGCTACGAACTATCCCTGTCCTGATCGAAATGAGCAAAGAGATGGAGCGATGTTGTCCAGAAGTTGTTCATCTCAATTATGTGAACCCAATGGCAATGAATTGTTGGGCACTAAGCCGAACAACAAAGATTAGAACCATCGGATTGTGTCATAGTGTACAACACACAGCAAACGAGCTCGCGACAGACATCAGCGTGCCGCTTGAAGAAATCAACTACCTTGTTGCAGGAATTAACCATATGGCGTTTTTTCTGAAGTTCGAGCGCGATGGAGAAGATCTCTACCCGCTAATCTATAATGTTATTAGAGAAAACCGCGTTCCGAGCGATAATCGGGTCCGTTACGACATGCTTCGACGGTTAGGTTACTTTGTGACTGAATCCAGCGAGCACTTTTCCGAGTACGTTCCCTGGTACATCAGGCCTGACAGGACCGATCTGATCGATAAATTTAATATCCCTTTGGATGAGTATCCGCGCAGATGCGAGGACCAGATCGCAAATTGGCAAAAGCTCAAGAGTAAACTGGAATCAGGGGACGCAGTGATCAAAATGGAGCGAAGCGTTGAGTATGGATCGGCTATCATCCACAGCTTGGAAACCGGGGTACCGCGGGTAGTTTATGGCAATGTTGAAAATAACGATCTGATCGCGAATCTGCCAACAGGCAGCTGTGTCGAAGTACCATGTCTGATTGACAAGAACGGCATTCAACCTACACGTGTCGGAGCTATTCCTCCGCAACTGGCAGCTTTGATACAGACGAATATCAACGTGCAAGCTTTGACTGTCGAAGCGTTAATCTCTGGTAATCGCAACTATATCTATCATGCCGCCATGCTGGATCCTCATACCGCTGCTGTTCTTGACCTCGACCAGATCTGGCAACTTGTGGACGACTTATTGGAACAACATGGCGATTGGATCCCAAGGCAGGTGACAGGTGGCAGTTGGTCAGCTTCGTCGAGCGATGGGCGCCAGGGAAGCGGACTCAGCGGAGGCAGATAGATGTCAGCTGGCAGCTTTCTCCTGTCAGGCGCCTGCGCCGATATATAGCGCAGTGTAAGGACCTAGGCGGGCGAGCTTTCCTCTACCAGGAAGATCAGCCACCAGATAGCCTTCGTGCGTCAGCATCTGCCCGCTTCGAGTATCGAAAATCATTACGCAAGAAAAGTAAGCGCCCGAACCTGCTCCACAATCCTGAGAGTAGTATCCGCCTCCGACGTGAGCACTTAAAAGCTTGCCTTGAAGGTCACGAACCTCATTCTCCCGAACCCTGGCAGCTTCAACAGCTAACAAAGTTTCAGACGAGCCAAACTTAGGCCCGTGAAGTCTCCAAAACTTTGCTGCTCGAACTGCAGCGTTTTGAATCTCGTTAGCCGATAGAGGGAACCGATCGAATGAATAATCCGGAAGTTCTGCACGAACCTCGGTCGAAAGCGCTGCCAAAGCGGCACAAAGCAGAAAGATTTTTGTCATGAGCTATTTTAACTTACGCTTCGTTCTTGAATTCAGATCTTTAAAAATCATGACGAATGCGCTTATAAAAAGCATGAACTGTACGAGCATTTCCAAGCTGCCGGCGGCCCAGCTACCTCCACCCGCTCGAGAGAGCTATCCAGCTGCCACGTGCTATCTGAAATGAGGTTGGAAGGTAAATCAGCTCTCGTGACCGGTGCCGCAACAGGAATCGGCCGGGCAATCGCGACGGCATTCGCCCGAGAAGGCGCAAGCGTTGGGATTGCCGACCTGAACTTGGAAGGAGCTCAAACCGTCGCTAAAGAAGTTCGTAATCAACACAGTGGCAAGGCGATCGCAGTTCAAATGGACGTTTCAAGCGAAAGCTCTGTTGAGAGCGCTATGAGCCGCGCCATAACAGAGCTCGGCTCGATCGACATTCTTCTTAGTAACGCTGGTATACAAATCATTAGCCCGCTCATTGAATTCTCGTTTGCCGATTGGCAAAATGTGATTGCTGTACATTTGCACGGCGGTTTTTTGACGGCTCGAACCGCTATGAGAGAGATGGTTGCTTCCGGCCGAGGAGGTTGCATCCTTTTTATGGGCTCAATCCATTCCCATATTGCTTCGAAAAATAAAAGTGCTTACGTTGCGGCAAAGCATGGCCTGAGCGGGCTCACAAAAGCTGTAGCACAGGAAGGAGCCAGGCACGGGATCCGTGCGAACCTGATCTCGCCAGGGTTTGTTCGAACCGCACTGGTTGAAAAACAGATTCCTGAGCAGGCTGCACAGTTGGGTATCACTGAGGAAGAAGTGGTGAAGAAAGTGATGTTAGGAGCTACCGTTGACGGCGAGTTCACCTCTGTAGCTGATCTCGCGGAAACTGCTATCTTCTTAGCTGCCTTTCCTAGCTTGGCACTGACGGGTCAGTCGATTGTCGTTAGCCATGGGCACTTCATGCAATGACTCCTGCGGGCGCTGCCGGGCTGCCAACACTTGACGGAGTATGGGTGAAAGGCCTTTGATGTCTATCATGTCCTAGATGTAGCTCGAGAACATAATCGTTTCGGCTCAAAAGTATCGCTCGTTTGCAGCTCAAATCATCTGAGAATAACCGCGTCCTCACATTAAATGAGATGACGACCAATCGCATTCCCTTTCCGGCGAGAGTCCAGGCGATGTATTCGCCTGCTTCGCCGCTGCCAAGTACAACAACCTCGTACTCTTCCGGCGTTTGCATAGATTAGTCTCATTCGGTCAATCAGGGTTCGCTGCCTTTGTCGAAATGTCGCTCAGCGCGGCAGCCATCTTATCGATCGTCTCTTTGCTGACGCCCAAGCCGTGCCGCTGGGCGATCCACTTTGGTTCGTTATACGTAAGCCAGGTCTTCCCCGCTGCGTCCTGCCAGACCAGCGCCTTTAATGGCAAATCAATCCCGATTTTCTGCCATGCCTGCATCAATGGCGTGCCGGTCCGGGCATTACCGAAGACAACAAGATCAGTGGGCCGTAAATCAAGCCCCACATCTGCGGCGGCTGCAGCGTGATCAATCCGCGCAAATACCTTCATTCCCTTCGCAGAGATCTCGCTTTCCAACCGGGCCATTGTCTCCTTTGGGCCGAAGCTGCTGGCAATGGTCTTTAACCCTTCCATATCGTTTTCTTTCATTGTCCCGAGTTCCGTGAGTGCGAAACTACAACACCGATTTGCTATCTCCAGGATATTTGAAACAATCCTTTCAAGGAATGGAAGACGCGAAATGGCAACTGCTTCATACCTTGCGCCTAGTAAAAGAGATCGCCTATCAGGTTGGATTCGACGACGAATTGTATTTCAGTCGACTATTTAAAGTTGCGCAGCGTGTTCGCCGCAATTTTACCGGGAATACGAAACAGAGATCCATGGCGGGCAGAACCTGTTGCCGGTGGAGACGGTCAAATCAATGCGTCGAATCACTCGGCGCGATATCGGGTTGACGCCCGGGAAGAGTCGAGATCGCTTAACTCTGCATGATTATCTGAGCGCCCTCCAAGCGCCAATGATATTCGGGCTCTGATTCTCGAATCGGAAAATCACTGATCTCACGGCACTTGCTCTTGGCACGGTTCTGCTCTTCCTCGGCTCCGTACATGGCAAAGTGGGTTTTGGAGCCACCGATGGCAGCGGCGTAATCCTCGATTCAGGATCCAGGGAATCAGCCCGCGCAGCTAAGCTGATGGGAGCTTCTCAATGGCGGCTTCAATCTCAGGCACCGGGCTCTTACCTGACAGGCTAAGCTACTTGGATTCCACCTCTCGAGCGAGCGCCTTGCGGAGGCGCTTAACGGTATCCCGCGTAGTCAATACTATCTCGCCACCAGATTTGAGCTTACGGCAAGACGAAGGGGACTATGTTACTCTGCGGAACGTACGGAACGCACCCTGCGCGACAGCCTCATGCGGGAGCACAGAAAATATTACCGGGAGGAAACTGAAGTTTTTAGACGCTAAGAGGATGGGGGGTGCCGGTTCCTCGTTTTCCTAGCAACCCGTTTAGGTAGCGGCCGTTTCGTTATTCTCGCTGAATGTGAGCCGGAGGACCCGATATTCTCAACTAATCTGGGCCGCAAACAGCGATGTTTTCGAGCCGGTCCGGCTATGTTTTTGAGCCGCGACTCCTAGAGCAAGGCAGGATGTTTGTTCCACTGTCTTTCAGCCTATGGCTACTCCCCGGCTTGAACCCGCTTATCCGCTCAATGAAACTGATAAACTATTTCACCTTCAGCTGATCGGAATCAGTTAGAAAGTTTAATTGTCAGCACCCTGTCTCTTCGGGTAATAAATATCTTCACCCCCCCACCTTATCGCTTTTTTGGATCTTTATGCACCCCTTTCCTGAATGGTTCTGCGGAGAAAAAGGCCATCTCCTTGCTCCGAAACTTCGTCAATATCGGCTCGATTGCGCTGAAGGCGGCAAGCCATGAACTCCGAGACTGGCGACCGAGGAATGTTGGTGAAAGCTGTCTTGGCGAGCACCATCGGCACCACCATCGAGTGGTACGATTTTTTTCTTTATAGCACAGTCACCGGTTTGGTTTTTGCGAAATTGTTTTTCCCTAACTCGGATCCTCTGGTCGGAACGCTTCAAGCATTTTCTATTTACGCGGTCGGATTTATTGCTCGACCGATCGGCGCTGCGATCTTCGGGCATTTCGGAGATCGAGCCGGGCGCAAAGCGGCGTTGATTGCAACGCTGTTGCTCATGGGAATTGCAACAATGCTGGTCGCTTTTGTTCCGTCTTACAAAACACTTGGCATCTGGGGCGCGATCTTGCTCACG
>JAFAXJ010000244.1 GCA_019241095.1 Verrucomicrobiota bacterium
CAGGCCACCCGGCTTGGACGACCATCGTCTTGATGATAAACGCGGGATCCTCGTTCCGGCCAAGACGTTTAAAGGCAATCAGTCCGGCGATGGTCCCCGCAACCATCAAATAGATCACAAACGAGCGATGTTTGAGCGCCCAATCGGAGAGATTGATCATAGTCTCGGCGCGAGTAAACCTACTTTCTGATCGGGATGAAGGGCCTGCACACCCGCCGTGACCACGATATCTCCGGACTCAAGTCCGTGAGCAACGATGACTGTCGCAGGGTCGTACCGTGATATTTCAATGTTTCTCAACGAAACCGTTTGCTTTGCAGGGTCGACGAGCCAAACAGCGGGTTGTTGGTTGGCCCTGGTCAAAGCGGTGGCGGGAATCTCGATTACCGGCGCCGTATTCAATTGCACAATCCCATTGACGGTGACGCCGAGCCGCATTTCCGGAGGTGGATCGGTCAGCCCTACTTTGACCTGAAAGGTCCTGGTGACGGGATCAGCCTGTTCTCCGACCTCCCGAACCCGTCCTGAAGCTTTGACGGACGGCTCGTCCACCAAGTGAACCTCAATTTGCTCATCGTTCGGCGCTGAGCGCAAGAGCTGGGCCGGCACATTGAATACGGCATCCCGTCCGTCCTGGCGAGCAATCCGGACGATCATCTGGCCGGCTTGAACAACTTCGCCGGGCTCCGCTCCTCGCGCCGTGACGGAGCCTGGTGCGTCGGCCTTGAGTTCAGTGAAACTCAATCGGTCGTCAGCAAGCTTCAGTTGAGCTTCAGCGTCGTCAACCCGCGCTTGCGCCGTCTGAACTCCCTGCTGAAAGCGGTCAAACTCCGCTCGGCTTATTACACCCCTGTCCAGAAGTCTTCTATTTCGTTCAAAGTCGTTTCGCGCCTGTGTTAATTGTCCCTGCGCAGCAGATAAATTTGCTTGTGCTGAACGCACTCCATTTCGCTCATCCTGCGGATCTAGCCTGGCCAATACTTGACCGGCGTTGACGCGGTCGCCGACATTGACAAGCCGCTCGATCATTCGGCCGGAAATACGGAAGCCAAGGGCCGCCTCGTTCTCAGCTTCTATATGGCCGGTCAAGAGCACTCTTTCGCCTGCCGGCTCTCGCACGACCGTTAACGTTCGGACAGGACGCAATGCAGGTCCTTGGGCTTCGGCTTCCTTGTGACATGCTGTTAACCCGGCGAAAATTGAAGGTAGGGCCGCCCAAAAAAGAAAACCGATCCAGCCCGTTCGCGATCGGGCGACCAGACGCTTCTTAATCGTTGCAAGAGGTAAAAATTTGCTCAAGGCGGTAAAACAGACCATGCGCTGTTCTGTGTCAAGCTCTTCTCGCATTGCGGCGACCTCGATTCGGTGGCCCTGATATTGGGCGCAATTTGGTCATCACAGCGGGTCAAGGCGCCTCCAACAAACGCACCAAAATCGGATAAACGATGCTGGTTTGTTGATTCTTCTGGGTGGGGTCGATCATGTCATGTTCGATTTTCATTCTTTTAGGAAAATCTACTCCGGCCAACCTGAATAAACCCTTATTACGCCAAAGATTTATCAGTTGCCACGATATAAAGTCGCTTACGGCATCATCATATTTAGAAGTTAGTAACGCCACGTCCTGTACCTTTGGAGCCCGGTCTACTGCTTCGGCAAACGTGGCAGCGCTCAGACGCAAAAGTTGGCCAAGGGCGCGTGAAGAAAATCCCGTGTAGGTATGGGTTGGAGCATCAGGATCCTCTGTAACCCAATCGGTTTGAATGTCCGGGATCAAAGGGAGCAATAACGCCATCACCTTTTGCACGCGCGTGCCCGCGCGCCGGGTTAGTCCCAGAGCCGGGGCGATCAGGAGGACGCGATTGACTTCACTCCGATTCTGACCGATCCAGGCTGCTAGCGTCCCTCCCGCCGACAGTCCGGCAACCATAACCTTTTCCCCAAGGCCACAGGCGATATCGACGCTGGTGTCGGCGCAATCTCGGAGTTCTTCAGCCTTAAGTGGGGTGAGGTTCCCGACTTTCCGATCCGCCACGCCGTGTCGCGGCAAGAGCGGGATCAGGACATTGTATCCCAGAGCATAAAAGAGCTGCCCGAGTTCGCGAAACTGTTCCGGACAATTCGTGTAGCCATGGAAAAAAATGATTGCCTTTTCGGTACGCATTCCATGCGTCAAAAGGATGGAGTGACAAACCGGGTTCAGTTCCGGTCCTTCTGATGCTTGTATTTTTTGTAAGCGGCTGATCGCACCGGCATAATCGTGCACTGGATCGGGATGGCTTCGGAGACTCGCGCGAGCTGTGCGCAGCGTTAACCTGAAACCGACATAGACAAGCCCCGAAAGGCCGAAGAACGCTAGCACCAGAATCAGCGCCACTCGAACCAGCTTTATCGCAAAGTTTTTCATGCAATTGTGACAAGATGGCATTTAGCGGAAACCTCTCTGAAGAGGAATCCAGATTTTAAGTGGAGCTGTAAGCTTTTGGCCTGAGAGCAAGACTCAGCCGCGCTAGAGGCTACTCGTGAACAACAAGGGTCGTTCAGAAACCACTTGGTGCATTGTTGTTGATTCTTTTTCCCCGACGGCCTATATCTGACCGCACCGACACTGGGCCCAGAAGAGCTGGAGGAATTGCTAGACCGGTTCTGACGAAGTGGAGGAGGCGAAAGTGTGAAAGATGTTGAAGGCTTTCGTCGACGCCGTGACACTCTTTACTCTTTGGG
>JAFAXJ010000326.1 GCA_019241095.1 Verrucomicrobiota bacterium
CGCAAGCGGCCCTCGATTCCTAGCCCGCTCGAAATCGCCGTGGTTCCATTGGGACCTGCAGAACCCATGGGCTTCATGCGACCCACGACGCCTGCATAACATCGTGCCGCGTCCTATTGCGATTTTACCTTTATCCGAAGCTGTCGACTCAATAGCCAACGGACTCCTAACATGTCGATGGTCGCCTGAAGAGCGCGATTGGCAAATGTGTATTTGCTGACACCATGTCGGCGAGGGCGATGATTCACTGGTATTTCAACGATCCGATAACCTTGTCCTTTGATCAGAGCTGGTATGAATCGATGCACACCATGGAACGGTATTAGCGCCTCCCTGCATTCTCTCTTCATTGCTTTCAGCGTACACCCAGTATCCCTCACGCCATCGTGAGTGAACCGGCTTCTGACGGTGTTGGCAATCTGACTCTGAACCCGTTTAAACCACGTATCTTTGCGGTTGGTTCGATAACCGCAAACCAAGTCGGCCCCTTTTTCAATTTCAGCTAACAATCGAGGAATGTCTCTGGGATCATTTTGCAGATCACCGTCGATAAGGACAAGGATTTGACCGTGCGCGGCGAAGAGACCTGCGTAAATTGCCGCACTTTGGCCGGAATTTTTGGAAAATTCAATCACGCGCACTCCAGGCCCGCGACCAATCTTTTCGAGAGTTTTATCTCGGGATCCATCGTCCACGAATAGGATCTCGTAAAAGGAGCCGGCCAAGGCGCCATGTAACTCTTGCTGGAGTTGACCGACATTTCCCTCTTCATTATAGACCGGTATGATTACGGAGACCTGAGGGGTGGTCATCACAGAGGCAAGGTTTGATACTGGTAACAGGCAAAAATCCTGACTTCACGTAGGAATTGCGATCTTCGATCTTGCTCTAAAACAGCCACGAGCTCGCAGCGCGTAAAGGCGCTCCGGAGATTTTGAGGAGCTTCTCCCTCGGGCCGGTCAGTGATATAGAGCGCGCTCCGATCAATGAATGGATTTACTCCGGCCTCCTCAGTGAAATAGCTGTTAGACGCTCGGGGCGTGCTCGTTTCAACAAACTCGTCGTAACGCGGCCAGAACGAAAACTCATTCTGAATATCTTGCGATTCCGGAATATAAACAGGCGGATGCCAAGGGCCTTCAGTTCGCTTTTCGTTCAGATAAAAGGACAGCGATGACGCCATTTGATAATCGTTTCCAATGAGGAATACTTTCGAGCCCAGCTTCCGTTCGAAGTCGATTCGAAAACTTTCAACTTTCTCCGCTAACGAACGCCAGCCTCGAATTCTGGCGCTTGGATCTACTTGGTAAGGAAAATTCAATCCAAGTTCCCGAACCATGTCGGTATTTGTCATAATGATTGTTAGCAACCCTCCGCTTGCCATGGAGAAGAAACAGAGTCCGGTCAGCCAGGGCCGGTCCCTGCAAATCTGCATCCACCATTGAGAAGCCAAAATAGCGAGGCTGACAAATGCAGGCCCTATCGAGATTGGCCTTCCTGGATCGTGTGCTGCAATCGCCGTGTAAAGCAGGATTGGCCAACTGAAAGTCAGAAGTAAGCAGGTCTTACTATTTCGAAACGCTTTTCTTATTGAACCAAGCAGAGCTACTAGTAGCCCGACCATCACCAAAGGTGAATAGGCCATAAGTAAATTGGCGAAAAATGCGCCTAGTTCCCTCATTCGAGAGCTGAAATAGCCATTTAAAGAATAAACCGCAGCCCAAGGCGTCAACGTGATCCATTCGTGCTCTTGATTCCAGGCTATAGGTGGAATCAATGCGGGAACAAAGCAGAGGAGCAGAACATAAAATCCTGGTCTACAAAGCTCTTTCCGAAACTTTGGTACTACGAGAAGAAAAAACCCGATCAAAAGCAATTGGAGGGCATTTATATAGGTACAGAGAAAGCCGAGCCCGATCAGAACCCCTGTCATTGGCCAGTAGAACGAGAAATTCGGACTACGCTCCAGAGCAAGCAGAAAACAATAAAGAGCCGCCGACCAAAATAAAGTCGCTAATGAGTCGATTGTTATCAGGATTGATCCAATGTTAAAAGCAGGAGTGAGATTAAGTAGAAATGTGGACCAGAACGCGACGCGATCGGAGTAGAGCTTTCTAGCAAGTAAGTAAACGAAGAGCGATGTGACCAGCCCGGCAATAGGGCTGAGGAAACGTACGCCAAACTCATCGGCGCCGAATAGGTTCGTTCCAGCAAGAATGGCCAGAGCAATTCCAGGACCCGCGTTGTAGTAGGAGATATCGGGATGCTTCGCCCAGAGAAAGAAATAGCTCTCATTTGGTGACAACTCAATGTGAGCCGCGAATACAAGCCGAATTACCGTCAAAACCAGCAGGAAAACCGTAGCGAAGCCACTTTCATTCCGGTAACCTGTCGAAAAGCGCGGGATGCTTAGCATAAAGTCTCGGGAAAAAGCGAGGCGCCAACAACTGGTAAGCAATGGTGAAAAAACTAGCGCTCAGAAGCGCAAAACCGACTCCGAGAATGCAGGAGACAACCACGTCACTGGCCCAATGAGAGCCGGTATAGATTCTTGAGTAGCTAACAATTGCGGCTGGTATGATGTACCACATGCCAAATCGGCCGAAGAAAAGGATCGCCAGAGTCGCTAAAACACTATTATTCATGGCGTGACCCGACGGAAACGAACGGCCGGCTACAGGTCCCGTTGGAGGAGACGAATAGGTAACCTTGACCGGTTCAAAAACTGCAAGCAGAGCAGGTTTGGCTTTCGATAAGCTGACCTCTCGCAC
>JAFAXJ010000056.1 GCA_019241095.1 Verrucomicrobiota bacterium
CTGAACCATATCCTCAGCATCTTCTTGGTTTCTCATCAGCCAGCGAGCCAGATTGTAAGCATCATTCGTCAGCGGTAGCACCAGAGTTTCGAAGCGCGCACGCGTATGCTCGTCATTCATAGCCGACGCCTACCCTACAATGGAGCATACCGGCGTTCGATGAAATTTATTCCCTTCGCTACGCGGGAGCATCGATCCTTCTAATTCAGGGTAGCACAACATAGGCCGGGCGGTTCAAAACCGATTTTACTTCAATGACAGCATCAGGTCCAAGCTAGAACCGGAACTGGACGCCCGCTTCAAAAGTTTGGCCATAGAATTCCCGCTGGATTGGGCGATTGGCAGAACCTTCGTAAACTCGAAGCGGCTGGTCGGTCACGTTCTTAGCATGAAAGTAAATGCCAATTCCTTGAGGCAGATCGTAGCTGATGGAAAGGTCCAGCTGGAAATTGGTATCGTAATATCGATCGGTCAAATAACTGTTACCGAGTGAGGAAAGGTTTCGATCGGTATATGTGCCGGCGATCGAGAACTTAAATCGGTAGCCCGTATAGAAAAGCCCAATATTAAAAAGATTTGGAGCTGTGTAGGGAAGCTTTGTGGTTTGGTTCGGCCGTCCGTGCGCTTGACTATCAATGTAGCTATAACTGGCTTGAATACCTAAGCCGGAGAAAGGCTTGCGAAGAAACCAAAACTCTTGTTGGTAGTTAAGATCAATTCCGCGCGAATAAGCAGTTCCCGAATTAAGAAATGTCGTCTGGGTGTAGCTGAGGCCTTGCAGCTGAATAAAATCCGACCGCTGAAAAATAAAGCTCGCGATTTCTTTATCAAAGATTCCGACCGAGAAGAGGGAGCCTTTAACAGGATAGAAATCGACAGCTAAATCGAAACTGTTATCAGTAATCGGTTTTAGATCGGGATTGCCACTCACAATGGTCCGGTCGACGCGATCGATAATGGTCGATGCCGTAGCTTGGCCGAACGTTGGTCTTCCGATCGCGGTCGAATAAGCGAATCTTGCCTGGAAACAGTCTGTAAATTGATATTTCGCTTGAAAAGACGGAAAGATGTTGGCGTAACTCGAGCTTCGATTGACAAACCCGTAGGAGGCGGGATTTTTCGGATCGGAAGAAGGAGCGTTGGCATTGGCGCCGTAAACGGACTCTGTTGCTTCAATCCGCGCGCCGGCAAGCAAATTGAGTTTGCCCAGCGTGATGTCGAATTGACCGTAGCCTGCGTAAATGTTCTGGGAATCGTTAAAAAAGGCTTGCAGCGACGCCACTCTATCAGCCTGCGTGTTACGCACGAAATGAGAGAGGTTTCCGTTGATGAAGGCTACTGACTTGGATTGGCTAGGAGAGTATCCAAGCGGGTAAAAGCCATCATAGGTCGAATGGAACGTGCTGCCAGCGACATCGGCCAGCGTTAAAGTATTGCTGCCATTTCCGGTTGGGCCATTGTAGCTGGAATAGGTTTGAGGATCATCGAAACGATCATTTTTGCGGAATCGGAGATTGGTGCCAACTTTGATCGCGGAATCAAAGCCGCTGATCTGGAGAGGCCACGTCACATTAAGCGCACCTGCGTACTCTGTATCTGTGCTTCCACTTCGATCGATCGTTAGAGAGCTGAACTTGTATTGGTTGATGTCGAAAGGATCGGGTGCTTTGGGGGAACCCGACAGAATGACTGAAGGCCGATTGGAATCGCCCGAGTTGTTGAAGGCGATGATTTGGTTGTTCGGGGTAGTGAAGTTAAATGTGGAGTCGAGCGGACTGAAGCTGTAACCCTGAACAAAAGATCCTCTAAAATCAACTATTGCCGGTCCAAGGAGAATGTGACCCCCTGCTGCCAGAACTTGATTATCGTGATGTTCCTCAGTCTTATAGCGAAGGCTAGATTGCAGTTGTCCGGTAGTCGTTTGGAAGTATCCTGGTCGGTTTGGATCCAGAGTCGGACGAGAAGTCTCATCTGCGGCAGTATTCAGTCCTAACAGGTTTAAGCCGTACCTGACATTGCTTTCGACGTAACCTCCGTCGATGAAGCTTACGTAGTAGCGATTGTTGTCATCAGGTCGGAAATCGAACGTGCCACCATACCCATAGGTGCGTCGGTGAAAAGTGAAGTCGTAGAAGTCCAGCTCCTTTAAAGTCTTATTGGCGTAGGACTCAGGGGTGCTGTCGTCGTACGTAGCCTGAAAGTTTTCTACTCCACGATGGTCGTCATAGTAGGTGAAGGTTCCGAGCAGGCCGAAAGGACGGCTAGGGATTGGCGAGGGAGCGGAGTCACCCGTGCCCTTGCCGTCAGTACTTTCATTAAATGGAGTGCTATTCGAGAAAGAGTTGGCTCTTGGACCAAAGCCGAAAATGGTTCCGGCAGTAATAGATCCATCGATGATTGGATAGCCGGGACGAATAGTATAAAATCCGGAGCCCATACGCCCTTCAACGAAGGACTTTGTAGCATCGAATGCGCTGCGAGGCGTTAGCTCGATTGTTCCGCCTAGCGCTTCAGCGTCCTGATCCGGCGTGTTAGATTCAGTTAATATTATCTGACTAACAAGGGAGTTGGGAATTTGATTTAGTGATACGTGACGCCCGGTAGCGTCGGTCGCCGCCATACGTACCCCTCCAAATGTGACGCCGACAAGGTTGGGATCGATTCCTCGCACCGAAGCATAAAGGCCCTGCCCTATGTTATATTGTAAGCCAACACCTGGGAGCCTTTTTATCGATTCGCCTAGACGAACTTCGGGGTATCGCTCGATCTCCTGTCGAGACTGAATAACGCGAAGATTCGCAGCGTTGATAGTGATCTCGTCTGCGATAGTTTGGTTCTGAGGCGCTGGTAAGTTACCTTGCACGACAATCGGGTTGAGAGCTTGAGGTGTAGCGCTTGGGGCTGATTCTTGGCCTGGCGCGAATATCGCGCTGCCAAACCAAGTCGAAATGACTGAAGAAACAAGGGTAAGCGTTGACGACTGGCCCAGGCGCTGTATCGGTCTGATCAGATGCATTCCATGCATACTGAAACAACAGGCGAGGCGTACATGCGTAAATTGCAGGAGTGTGACAATGTTGTCATCAAGGCATTGGTTTCGCTCGCCCGCCGCTTGGGAATGGGGGAGGGTTCCATGCTAAACTGTCCTATGACAGAATCGTCACATTGCTGCCGTTGTTCCTTGATCCATGCTAAGTAGACTGACTCCAGTGAAATGGACTGGCTGCCTGCGGCAGATCTTTGTGCTCGGTCCTTCAGGCAAGACGGATGCTGGCGGCCGGGTAGCATCGATCCTTTACTATTCGAGTTCGAGCATCTACTGCCAGCTGATCCGGCTCATGGGTGTGCTCGTAACAACGTTGCTCATTCCGGCAAAGGATTTTGGTATCTATGCATCGGGTCTGATGATCATTGGGCTCTGCAATATGTTGCGCGACCTCGGGCAAGACTCCGGCCTAATGAGTCTGCCCGTTCTGGGCTGGCCGTATATCAGGTTACACTTCGTTGTGAGTTGCTCACTTGGACTCGTTTCCTGTTTCGCATTAAGCGGCAGCATATGGCTGACGCCATGGTTTATCGACCTGCGCAGCTATTATCTTTTTCTCGTGAGTCTAATTCTTTTCGAGGCGAGTTATCACACGCCGCAGATTGTCGCCCAGCGAAGATTTCGCTTTCGTGAGATGGCAGTGGTTGAGGCCCTGGCAGGGACAGTGTGGCTGACAGGCACTTTCATGATTTCGGTTTGGTTACGCGACGTGCGCGCGTTGTTAGTCGCAAGCTGCTTGGAAAGTTTCACCCGTTGGATTGGGCTGCTTTATTTAGAACCTGGATGCCTGAAGTCGACCAGGATACCACGCAGCGTATTTGCCTACTTTGTGCGCTATGCAAAAATTTTGACGGCTCAGTCCTGGGTTCAACATTTTTCGGAGCAGCTCGATGTGCTTCTTTTACGTTATCTTGCCGGTCCGACCGAGCTGGGAAACTATTCACGGCTAAGACAGATTATTGGGATCAGCTTCTCCCTAAGTGTAAGATCGGTAGACCGTGTTGCGAGTGCGAACTACAGCGCTGAGCAGCAACATGAAGGCTTGCTTCGTCGATCTCTCGCTCAGTTCCTTATTTTGATGCTCTCTGGCGCGATCACTGCCCTAACGGGAATTTATTTTTTCGTCGTCGTCATCGGTAAGCATTGGTTTGGGGCGGAGTGGAGTTCCGGGCTGATGCAGCTATGGTTGTGGGCTATTCCATTTTGTCTGATCCGTCCCATCATGTGGAATTTCAATGTTTTGTTTCAGTCAACGGGCCGCCCGCAACTGCTGCTTCTGTCAGTGATCGCCAACAGTCTTTTTTTGATCTTTTTGTCGGCTCTTCTGGTGCCGGTTTTCGGGGCGAGGGGCCTTCTATCGGCATTGACTACAAGCACATTGGCGACCTTGATCCTGCAATCATTATGGTCCTCTGAGCTGCACCCGTTTAGGAAGAGGACGAGATTTGGGCAGCTTTTAGGTATTCCAAATTAACGCCAGAATGAGACCCGACATTTTTCTCAGCGCTTTGATGGGAGCGGGCGTTGAATTTCTCGAGATTGTAGCAATAGCTTACGCCTTGGCGCGATCAGGATTTGCTCAGGAAGCCTTGTGGGGTAGCATTGTCGGGATTGTGGTGGTCGGAGTTGCCTCAGCTGCCTTAGGAACTCGGTTAATGTTAGTGCCTCTTCGGCTTTTGCAGTTGTTCGCCGGCGTGGTGTTGTTGTACTTCGGTTGGAAATGGGTACAAAAATCGGTCAGACGTTCGGCCGCGGGAAAACGAGCGGGCTGGATTACCAATCCACTCGAGGGAGCTCTTCTCGAGCTACGTGACCCTTCGGGTTTTAGTTGTGGAAATTTTCTCGTTATGGCCAAGAGCGCGGCTTTGGAAGCGTTCGAGATAGCAATGATAGTGACTACGATTGCATTAAGTTCGAAGGCATGGATAGAGTCATTAGCAGGGATGATTGCGGCATTAGTTTTAACGATCTCGGTAGTTTGTGCCCTGCACGGCGTTTTGGTTAAACTACCGGACGTATTACTGAAACTGGGAGCGGGACTATTGCTGCTATCTTTTGGGACGTTTTGGTTGGGTGAAGCTACCGGCTTGGAATGGCCCTGGCAGGATTTTAGTGTGCTGTTTCTTTTTTGTCTGTATGCGATATCGAGTTTGATCGCGATCCGTTGGTTGCAGATTAAAGCGGATAAAAACCGTCCTGCTCAGACGCGCTCATAAGCGACCTACACCCGAACAGCGTGACGCTCACCATATACCGCGGCTGTCGTATCGCAGTAACGCAACCGGACAGCGTTCGCGGAATAAGCATTCCGCTGATTTTTTGCCGTTGCCATCCGCGATAGTTGGCAAAGCATATGCTCGAACGGACCGATATAGGTTCCTGGAAAACGCTGCTCAGTGGCAGATCAGGAGCTTATACTGATGTTGGCGGGTTGGTCCTCCACAAGTTGATGAACGAGAATTTTGCAACCGCGAATGCACCAGGCGAACTAAGGCTGGAGCAAAAGCTTTGCAGGTGCTCCAGCCAAAAAGCTAGCCCGGATATTTCATCATGAGAGCAAAAAAGTAGCGAAGTTTTTAAGGTAACCTGCTAGGATCGAGGGGCTTAAACAAGATCAACAGGAAAACTTCGC
>JAFAXJ010000164.1 GCA_019241095.1 Verrucomicrobiota bacterium
GTCTGGTTGCGAAAAGATTGGGAAATCTTTGCAAAACCTGATCTAAGCGGAGTACGAATGGGTAAGCAATGCTGGGATAAAGCTGGGGACCTTGAAAACCGCCGGACGCAATATAAGAAAGCGAAGTGATAGGAAGCAGACGTACAACTTTCCAAGGCTTCGATTCGACCTGACCTAACTGAAAAATGCGCCAGGCATTTGCTTGCGCAGCATAGTAGCTCTGCCCTTTGCTATCGGTCTGCTCTCGTCCAGAGCCGCTTTGTTTTGCGGTCCACTCGATTGGCTGACCTAATCCCGTTTGTTCACGATGAAAAACTTGGTAAACAAACTTGCCAAGAAGGCCAAACCCTGGCTCGAAGAGGATTACTCTGCCGCCAGGCGTCAGCACACGCCAGAATTCTTTCAACGCATCACCGGGATATCGAAGATGATGAAAAACATCGAACAAAATCAGATTTCCGACCGTTTCCGAGCCGAAACTTAAACTGTAAGCATTTTCGGCGTCCTGAGCCCAGGGTGTTTTAAATAGATCAGTCGTAAGGCACGAAGGAATGATATCCCTTATTGTTCCTATACCACAGCCGATTTCTACTGTCGGATACGAATGTGGAAGATCAGCAATGCAGGTCTGAATAAGACGGTAAAAATCATAGTAAACGTGGCGGAGAACCTTCTTTCGTTTCCACGCGAGATGGTTCGCGTGCATCTCAGCAACATGTTTGGTTATCCGATTCCTCATTGCGCTGTCGCAGGCGGATTAAGTTCGGCTAAGAGAACGGGCTGTATATAGACTGGCTATTGTTCATGTCAAAGATAATCAACCAACTCCTGCGCCGCATAAACAGGCTGCCGATCTGGCGGGTTCCAGTGAATTTAGGAAGCGCTAGCTTTGTTCCGCCAACCGGGGATCGTTTGCTGGCACTTCTGCTGTATAGCAGTAGAGAGCTCCGAACAGAAAAGATCATCCATTACCTGGTTGGACCGGGAATGAACATTGTGGATGTCGGCGCGAATCAAGGCTTATACACAATACTCTTCTCGCGTTTGGCAGGGTCCGGTACAGTACACGCCTTCGAACCGGATCCTCTGCTTTTCCAAACTCTTCGATCAAACATGGCTCGCAATGGCGTCAGGAATGTGCGCTTTTACCCTTATGCGCTGGCTGGCGATAATCAGAACAGATATTTGCATCGGGGAACTTTTAACAGCGGTGACAATCGCCTCTCGAAAAGCTGGCCTGGATCGGATGAAAAGATACTCGTTGAGGTGCGAACGCTGGATAAGCTGCTGGGAAACTTGAAGCTCGATCTGCTCAAAATTGATACGCAGGGAACCGAACTTGATGTATTAAAAGGTGCTGCGAAAGTGCTCCGTTCAAATACGAACCTGATCGTTTTTTGTGAGTTTTGGCCGTATGGCTTGAAAATGAACGGCACAGAACCTTCCGCAGTTTTGGATTTACTGAGACAACACGGCTTTCGAATAGTTCATCAAGTGGGAAATAGCTGGCAGGAATTCAGGGGAAGTCAGATAGCAATGATCAAAGGACGCAGATATATAAATTTAGTCGCTGGCCGTTTCCTTGCTGAATCTCGGCTAACCCTACCCTAGCCTGAAGCGCGGCTTTGCCCTTGTTAGCTAGCTCGGAGTCACCACTTCGATTTGCAAGAGGGAATGAACCGCAGATTCCCAAAACTATTTGAGTGCATTCGATTTAGCGGAGCCCCGGCTCAGATCGAACCTGGGGCTAAGCAAAGCGCAGCGCTAGGTACGCATACTCCTATCCTTTTCGTGCGATCGAAGGTTCCATGGCACATTAACGATTACAACCCGACTCTTACCTTTGAATAAAAGAATCGAGCTCAACAATGCGGCCCGCTGATTGTGCAAAAAGTTATAATACCAGTGTTTCTCAATTAACTGCGGAATGATTACCGCAATCGAGTTATAAGGATGCTCTTTTTCAACGCCCCAAACGTAATCTAAAATAGGCGAGATAACCTTCCGGTAAGGCGATTTTAAAATGACTACTTGAGGTTCTGGTAATCCTGCGCCTCGGATTGACGGCTCGGCATCTGTCTTCCAATCCTTAACGAAATCACGATCGGCACTTTCTTCCTGAATATGCAAAACATGGATTGTTTTCGAAAGCTCGAATGCCATTTGCAACGCTTTCTGTGCAACACTGTTAAGATTCTGAATCACAACGATAGCAATCACCTGATGCGGTTTGGTGAGGCTGACAGGACCCGAGATCGCTATTTCCTTAGAAACCTTTGTATAGTGCCGTCGTATGCCGAACATCATTAAACAAAATGCCGGTAGAACAATCACAACCAGCCACGCGCCTTCGTGAAACTTCGTTACAAGCACGATCACAAACGTAATCCCGGTTGCTATGGCTCCGATTCCGTTAGTTGCCGCACCTAAAAAGTCACGCGACTCTTTCGCTTTCAGTCGGTGAACTACCATTCCGGCTTGAGACAACGTGAAAGCCAGGAACGCTCCGATGGCGAACAGAGGAATTAATTTGTCCGTCACGCCCCCGAAAAAGATCAGCAGACTTCCGGAAAGTACCGTAAGAACCACAATTCCTTCGGTATACACCAATCGCCGTCCTCGCACCGTAAAAGAGTAAGGCAGATATCCGTCGCCCGCGATGGTCCGGCACACGCGAGGAAAATCGGCAAAAGACGTGTTAGCCGAGAGGCATACAACAAGAAGAATCGATGCAAGAACTACATAGTAAAAAGGACCTCGTCCAAGGATTGCCTGCGTAATGATTGACAATACGCTCTGGTAGTTTGGTGAACCGGGCTGCGTCGCAACAATATTATAAGCCGGAATCAGGAAAGCTATCCCGACCAGCAGGAAAATCAGTATGACCACTATCATCGTCAAGGTCTGACGAGCTGCGTTCACTAACGGTTCTTTGAAGGCCTGCACACCATTGCTAACGGCTTCAACCCCGGTCATCGCCGTGCATCCGGCCGCAAATGCTTTCAACAAAAGCCACCAACTCGCTCGCTCACCGCCTTGTGGTGCAGCAGGAGGCATTACGATTGGTGCAGGGTGGCCCCCGGAAACCGTAGCCCTGACTAAGCCGATACAGATCACCACGGCTAAGCACCCGATGAAAAGATAGGTCGGAGGCATAAAAGCTAAGCCAGCTTCACGAACACCTCTCAAATTCATATAGGTCAGCAATGCTAAGATGCAAAGGCAGAGCAGAAGTGTCTGCGACTGCAAGACAGGAAATGCTGACACAAGTGCGCCAACTCCGGCAGAAATGCCCACGGCTACGTTGAGCGTGTAGTCAATCAAAAGTGCGGCAGCTGCGAAGACGCCAGCTGTTGGCCCGAGGTTTTCCCGCGCGACCGTATAAGAGCCGGCGCCCTGTGGATAAGCGGCAATCGTCTGGCGATAGCTAAAATAAACCAGGATCAGGATAACGCATACCGCCCCAGTAATCGGAACGCTATAAGCGACGCTAGCAGCGCCGAGACCCATTAGCACTGTCAAAGCCGCCTCGGGCCCATAAGCTGCGGAGCTCAAGGCATCCAGTCCGAACACAGAGATACCTGCGAGAGGCCCTACCCTTTCATCTTTGTCTTCGTCAGATGACAAGGGCCGGCCTAAAATGTAGTCTAAAAATGCCATAAATATGTTTCCCGTTCAGGCTGAACCGAAGTAGCGATCTATCTTCACAGCAGCGGGGATACAAGCATTAAGGTCTGAACTGGTCAGTCTGCTTTTATGACCCGAACCAATAACCGGAACATTTCTAAACACAATCTCATGCAATACCCACTTCTCGGCATCCATCATGTCACTGCCGTTACCGCGCATGCCAATGACAATGTGCGCTTCTACAACAAGATTCTCGGCATGCGTCTGGTAAAAAAGACCGTGAATCAAGATGACGCGAGTGCCTATCACCTATTTTATGCAGACGCAAAGGGATCACCTGGATCTGATCTTACCTTTTTCGACTGGGCTCATTCTCCGGTGCAGCGGCACGGGAATAACAGTATTAGCGAGGTCTCTCTTCGGGTTGGAAGCGCTCTGAGCATGAAGTTCTGGACTGCGCGTCTTACCGAAAATAAGATACCTCATAATAGCAATGTTGAATACGATTCGCGATCTTCCCTGGTTTTTCAGGATCCCGAAGGACAGCGCCTTCGACTGATTGATGACGGAGGTGTTGGTACCTCTTACCCATGGGACGCAAGCTCAGTTCCGGCTGAGCACCAAATCCGGGGCTTAGGGCCTGTTTCACT